>JBGOZA010000123.1:0-4340 GCA_041480025.1 Bathyarchaeia archaeon
ATGACACGCATGCCCATCCCCCAAACAAGAAGATGGCGGTAGAGTCTTTTCTTGTCTACTTCTTCGGGGGCAGATGCAAGTGCTAGGGCGCCCAGTGTTGACAAAGGGCTAGCATCAACAAGTGAGCCCGCTACTATGATAGGCAGCACAAGTGGTATAGGGTCGCTGCCACCCATCTTCGCAAGAACAGTTGGGACCAATGGGAGAAAAGTAGGATATACTACACCAACTGTACTCGCGCGCGCTCAAAAAGTTAGATTAGGCTGCAAGAAAGCTGGCCTGTAACTAGAATGAGTGTACTCGAGCCAAGAGCTGCTGGGTTCTCGATAACTACTTGAACAGTATGTAGACCGAAGGTTATCCTCTTGTCAAAGTTGACGTATGGGAGATTGCTTTGATCACTTATTGTGTGGGCGTCGACTACTATTCTGATGTTCATGTTCCCGTTGGTTGACGTGACGGTAACAGCTACCCGTGACGAGTAGGCTTTGATCTCATACGTGCCGCTTTCACCTGCCTGGATGGAGCCTGTGATAGGTTCAAGTCTAGCCAAGTTTAGACCAACAAAGACCAGAGCAACAAGACCGATGATGAGAACCGCGACACTGGTGAAGGAAGCTTTCCTGCTGCGGGTCTTCATGAACTATTCTTCTTGTTTGTGTCTAGTTCTTAAAACATAACTGACTGTGCATATGTATTTAGAAGAGTGAAGCTATGGTTGTACTACAGAAGTGTCTTCTGAGGGACACTGGACATGAGCTTGCTTCTAGCTCTTCTCGCAATGGTAAGCTCGATCATAATAGTCTATTATGGCCTCTGCAGATTACTCAGAATACTGTATAGGTACGATCCGATCTGGTGCATCTCATTCGCAATCCTAATAGCTCCTTTTGCCTACGTGGTCATCCAATTCGGCGACCTCATTGAGCTGATCTGGATTCTCGTCCTTACTCCTTTCTATGGCCTAACAGTATTGTCATACGCATTCACTGATTGGCTCATCCTGTACTACAACGTTGCCTTCGGTGGTCTGGCAGCAATCTGTTCACTAAGCCATCTGGGAAACCATGGAAGATATCTGAGAAACGTTGTACCTGTAATCATTTTCACAATCATATTGTTGGACGTCGCCGCCATGTCACCTACCGTGTTGGCAGTGGCACCTTCACATAGCCCCACTTTTCAGGAGGCTGTGCAATTCATCAAGTCGGATCAGACCAACGCGAATCAGTACCTTGAAGGAAGATACACTTGCACTGATTTTGCTACCGATTTCTCCAACAATGCGATAGGTACGGGATATGTTTGTGGGTATGTCACCATATGTTTCCCAAACGGGCAATGCCACGCAATCGATTGTTTTAACACGACCGACTGCGGACTCATATTTATCGAGCCCCAGACCGATTCGATCGTCCAGCTGATTCGAAACCAGCCCTATTGGGATAGAGCAAAATACGAACCACAAACCTATGATGACACAATACTAAACTACGTAATATCCTGGCATGCGGGCTCAGACACGCTCTCATATTCAAGACTTCTCTTAATACTGGCATCAATTGGATTCTGCGCGGGACTAGTACAATCATTAAACTACTACCTTGCTTGCTCGATAGTCACAGCAACGGCGAGACGTCATCCCTAGCGCGCGCTACTGCTCATTAACGGTTTCTGAGAATCGGACAGTTCAGAACGCGTTTCTTAAAACTGGTCCAATTGCAGATCTCGAAGATGAGGAAGCGACTGTAACTACAAAAGAGCATTCATTTGATTAACTAGCTTCAGCAGAAGGTTTGTTATGAAGAATATCCACTTTGTCTTGATCAAAGCTGTAGGAGAACTATTCTTTGTTTTCGGTCTTCTCGGCTGGATTTATGGAATCTTATTCCAGTTTAGATACCCCCAATGGCTGACTCTCCAGCTCACACATCTTACACCTTGGTTGAGAGTGGATGTCTTCACCATGATTTCTTTCGTAGCCAGTGCAATAGGTTTCCTCGTCTGGATGGTCACAAAAGAACTGAACAAGTCTTAGCGAACGCGCTCTTCATTAGTGGCCAGTAGCGCGCGCATAGGGGAAGACTCTTCCTAGAGAAACCTTTTTTCCTGTTACCAACAATATTTGATGAGGGGGAATGATGGGACATAGAAGAGAGTGGCGATGCCCCAATTGTGGTTCACTCAGACATGGATCAAGGCCTGAAAGATGTCCAGAATGCGGCTGGATATTCAGGGATACACCCCTCGGAATTCCAGCCTATTCACTGGGGTACAGAATGCGTCTGGCTTTTCGCTCCAAGATGCAGAGAAGAATAAGGAAACGGAAGTACAGCCTATCTGCCTAAACAATATTGGAGCCGCCTAGAAAAGCGCGCGCCGTACGACCAGCATTCCGTAAGTATGGATGGGTATGGATAGATCCTGACTTGGTTTCAATGATTATGTGGGAGAAGGCTGCTTTGTCATCGTGTCCTTTGATGGGATCATGACTTCTGTTTGGCTTTTCTCGTTTAGAAGTTTTTCTAGTTCTTGCACGCGTTTCTCTAATCTCGCGATGCCAGCCGTCATGTACACCAATCCACAGAGGAGTATTGCATCGAGAACAATTACAATATCTGAATTAACCATGGCGCCTCTCTCAAAACTGGCAGCTTTGATTATCATGTCATATGCGGCCTGATCCTCTTTAGTCCGCAATGCGTCTCTAAAACTCTTCAATGATTCAACCTCAGCGAGAAATCTTTCATGGAAAGAGACTGTAATCCTGCCCAATCCTAATTCCCAACTGAAAAAACTCAGATCAAAATATAACAGATAACGTATTAGTTGAGGGAGGGCGCCTCAAAAACTAATCAGTCGACTCTGAGGGCGGATTCAACCTAGTAGTCTTCGGAAGCTCACACTCAAAACACTCCATTCCCATTGCACGGAAAGCGCAAAAAGCATAGAACCTGCAGTTCAGGTCTCCCTTTATCCCAACCTGTTCGGTGGCCATTCCAAAGTCTCCGCGTGAGCAAGATTATTCAGGTTGAACCGAAACAGTACTTTTCATGATAATTTCTTTGTGAATAATTGACAAGTATAGTGATTCCGTTTTAACATGCTTCGGCGCGCGCTCTTTCTTTGATATGGGAGCAAGCGCCTAGACATAGACCAATATTGTGGTGTTGGTTTACTTGTTATCAAGCTGGATTGCATCATCATAAGGTTTAATGGGCCATTCGCACGAGCAAGAGAGTTAAGATCAGTGTGTATGGACATCACCAGAACATGCGTCAATTGGTCGACGTTCAATGCTCTGCATCTGAAACTCAATCGTTTATATCCTGAACGGTTACATGGATGAACTAACATGAATATCTCTCAAAGAACGCTTCATCTTGGAACAGAGAACTCATTCTCCATCTTAAAGCAAGTCGAAGACTTGAGGAGCAGAGGGAAAGATATTGTCAACTTCTGTATCGGGCAACCAGACTTCGATACACCAGATAACATTAAACACAGAGCCATCCAAGCCATTGATGAGGGAAAAACTGGCTATACCCCCTCCTCTGGAATACTTGAGCTAAGGAAAGCGGTTGCGGATCATCTGACAACGACCAGAGGAATCGATGTTAAACCCGATGATGTGGTCATAGGGTGCGGATCTAAACCATTCATCAGCTACGCAATTCTAGCTGTAACAGATTATGGTCAAGGGCATGAGGTACTTTGCCCTAACCCTGGGTACCCAATCTATGAGTCGCAAGCTAGAGCTCATGGAACAATCCCTGTTCCGATTCCACTACTTGAGAAGAATGGTTACAGTATTGATATCGAACATCTTGAACGCAAAATTAACAAGAACAGTAGACTCCTCATTCTAAACTCTCCACACAATCCAACAGGCGCAGTCCTAGAAGAAGAGACTCTGAAACAGATAGCCGAAGTAGTGCAGAAACATGATGACCTTTGGATATTTTCGGACGAAGTCTATTCAAGAATCATATATGATAGCAAATTCACTAGTATCGCATCCATTCGAAATATGGCTGAAAGAACTATAGTCGTCGATGCGGTTTCTAAGACATATGCTATGACCGGTTGGAGAATTGGTTTCGCCGCGAATCGGAGACTATCATCGTACATATCACAATGGGTTAACAACACAGACTCCTGTGCCGCTCATCCCAGCCAATATGCAGCAACTGAAGCATTGAATGGACCTCAAGCAGATGTCGATAAAGTGGTTGAAAGCTATCAGAAGAGGAGAGACCTGATCGTTGAAGGACCAAATTCAATCAAAGGAATTGAATGTCCTAGCCCGAAAGGTACCTTCTATGTTTGGCCGAACATCC
>JBGOZA010000124.1:0-4307 GCA_041480025.1 Bathyarchaeia archaeon
GAAACCTCCTGCAGAGGTTCTTGAACAGCTAGGTGGCAATTGCCCGAGATGCGGTCAGGCATTGAAGTTCAACCCTAATGATGTTCAAGTTAAAATCGCGGTAAGGGAAGAGTCTAGAAGATGATAGCGCGCGCCAAAGGCACTCTGGAAAGATTGAGTATCAAGGGAATTCGGAGTCGACTAGGGAACAGCTCGACGCCAACAAGGAAGAACGTTCTTCTCCTAGTATCTCTGGGTATAATAGTTGCTATCGCCATTCTGCTTCGGATATTGCCTATGGAATGGGGTGCAACACTTTCTGAATTTGACCCTTTCTTCCAATATCAACAGACTCAGTATGTTGTCGACCATGGATTCGCTTCATGGTTCAGCTGGCACATAACCAATGAATGGTACCCCGCTGGAAGGAATGTTGGAACCTCGTCTTTTCCAGGTGTGGCTTTCTCGGGCGCTGTGACCTACTATTTGGCGAGGGCCCTTGGCCTCAACGTTTCGGTTATGGATGTTACTATTGCTTTTCCAGTATTAGCAGCCGCCGCAACCTGCATAGTCATCTTCTTCTTAGGTCGAGAAGTGGGAGGTAACGGCGTTGGTCTACTGGCTGCATTCTTCCTTGCAATTAGCCCAGCATACATTGCCAGAACAGGATTGGGATTCTATGATGACGAAACAATCGGAATCATGGGAATCCTACTAGTTTTCCTATTCTACCTAAGGGCGATGAAGAACGATGGAAAACTATCTACGACAATCCTATACGCGATTGCTGGAGGCCTGAGCCTCGGCTGGGTATTCATTTCATGGGGCGCATCACGATACCCAATTGCCTTGCTAGCATTGTTCACGTTCTTTCTCCTATTCACAAAGTGGTCAACACCCAGGACCATACTATCATACAGTATCCTGATTGTAATCGGATTAGGCATTGCTGTCATGGTACCCAAGCTCGGCTTCGGATTTCTGAAAGAATTTGAGTCAGTGGCAACACTGGGAGTACTGCTTCTACTGGTGATCAACGAATCATCTAAGAGACTGACAGGAAAAATAAGTCGACCCACCCTGCTGGGTATATCTGCGATAGCCCTTGGTGTCGCAGGCATATTGCTTTGGCAACTTGGTATTGTTAATCTATCACCAACAAAGTTCATGAGCGTAATAAATCCCTTCATAAGATCAGATATACCCCTAATTGAATCCGTCCAAGAGCATAGACCCGCGACGTGGGCATCATTCTACTATCAGTTCGGACAACTAGTCTTCTTAGCCCCTCTAGGAATAGTTTTCGCGCTACGCAAGCTGACTTACCAGAAACTCTTCGCGGTAGTCTTCGCTGTGACAATGCTCTACTTCTCTGCTTCACTTATACGATTAACGACAGTTCTGGCTCCAGCCTTTGCCATCTTGGGGGCGTTGGCAACAGTTGAGATAGTGAGAACATTTTCAAATATCTCGGTTCTTCAGAATGTCAGCCGCCGAAGACAACGACTTACTCCCAGACTGGGAAGAGGGTTTAGTGCATTCCTAATCCTTACGATTTTCGCAATTTCTCTCGTCCCATTTGGACGATCAGTTGATAGCGCCTACACTCCAACAACCTTGGCTGCTTCTTCCATACCCTCCAGGCAACAGATAGGAGATTGGATGCAGGCTCTCCAATGGATGAAGAACAGTCTCCCCGAGAACACAGTGATAGCTTCATGGTGGGACTACGGATACTGGATTAGTGTGATGGGTGATCAGATATCTTTGGCCGACAACGGAACAATCAACATGACACAGATCGAACAGATTGGCAAGCTCTTCATGTCTACTGAGAATGACTCTCTGCCCATCCTTGACAGCTATAACGCAAGCTACGTACTGGTGTTTACCACGATTAATCAAGCTCAATCGGGCAACTATCTCTTTGGTGATGAGGTCAAATGGAGATGGATGGCCAAGATCGGCTGGAATAACAATACCTACGATCAGGCACTAGCTGACACATCCATAACGAGTATGCTAGCAGAAGCATGGTCACAGAGCACGACAGATACGACAAAGACCAACTGGTATGATCAGTTTAAGACCTATGCAATGCCTAAACCGGACAGAGTTCTCACGAAACTCATATTCAACGGTGCTTTTCCAAACATAGACACACAGATACCAGCGCTGAGTCTAACGCATTTCCAGCTAGCATTCGCCTCTTCAGAGAACTTCGTCCTAATCTACAAAATCATCTATTGATGAATCTCCTCCATGAAGCATGCAAATGCGTTACCTGATTGCAGATGCCCTATTGAGTTACCAGAGTTCTAGGTACAGAAGCTTATTTACCACACAGCCAATTGATGATGCCACGTGAAATCATTGAAGCACATCTTGAGATGCATGGACTGCGACTCACGATATGATTCTGACGAGATAATCTATTCCTGCACTAAATGTGGTGGCCTACTGGAAATATCCTATGACTACGATGAAATCGCTTCGACACTGCGAGTGGAGGACTGGTTGAAGCGCCCACTCGGAGTCTGGCGCTATCGTGAACTTCTCCCAGTTGACTCCTCCAAGGCTGTGAGTCTCCAAGAAGGAGGCACAGGACTCATAGAATGCGACCGTTTGGCAAGATCACTGGGTTTAGACTCTGTTTATGTCAAGAATGAGGGACAAAACCCTACTGGCAGCTTCAAAGACAGAGGAATGACAGTTGGAATAACCAAGGCAATCGAACTCGGGGTGAAAGCCGTAGCTTGCGCTTCCACAGGAAATACTTCTGCATCGCTCTCGGCATATGCGTCCAGAGCAGGAATAAAGTCCATTGTCTTTGTGCCTTCAGGCAAGATAGCTCTGGGAAAGCTGACCCAAGCGATAATCCACGGAGCACATATTGTTCGCCTTCGAGGCAATTTCGATGACTCCCTCAAAGTAGCATTAGAGTATACGGTTTCCCAACGCTCAGTCTATCTTCTTAACTCAATAAACCCATACAGGATAGAAGGGCAGAAGACTCTTGCATACGAGATATATCATCAGCTAGATGGGAATATCCCAGACAACATAATCCTGCCCGTGGGGAATGCAGGCAACATTAGTGCAATATGGAAAGGTTTCCTAGAGCTGAAGACTCTTGGCCTAATAGATAGCCTTCCTCGTATGATTGGAATACAAGCGGAAGGAGCATCACCTATAGTTGAATCCTATAAGAAACACAGAATGAACATAGTTGAATTCAAACAACCGAACACTATTGCGTCCGCCATTCGAATAGGAGCCCCAATAAGTTGGAAGAAGGCGTTAAAAGCCATCTATGATTCAGAAGGCCTAGCTGAAACAGTTTCTGATAGTGAGATTCTTGAAGCCCAAAAAGCTTTGGCAAGACAGGAGGGACTCTTCATCGAACCTGCAAGCGCTTCATCCATTGCTGGATTGAAGAAGATAACAGAACAAGGCGAGATCAAGAAGGGAGAGACCACAGTTTGTGTTGGAACAGGACACGGCCTAAAGGACCCAGACATAATAATCGCAAATTACGAGCTACCTCCAGAAGTTGATTTGGGACCCAAAGCTTTGCTGGCGACGTTATAGCTAAAATAGGGTTGGAAATATGAGAATCATCTTAGTAGGTGTAGGCACGGTAGGACAAGCATTCTGCAGAATCCTACTTCACAACAAGAATGAAATCATTAGACTCTATGGTTTCGATCCCAAAGTAGTTGCAGCTGTAGATTCTCGAGGAGCCTCAGTCAACTCCTCCGGATTAGACCTGGATGTGCTTCTTAACCTCAAAGGCAGAGGCAAATCTGTAGCCCTCTACCCAGTAAGTGGAAAGAAAGGAGTGTCAGCCCTAGATGTAATTGAGGAGGTGGATGCTGACGCGGTTATTGAAGCCAGTCCCACAAAGATCAGTGACGGAGAACCAGGTTTATCTTTCATCAAGGCCGCCTTAAGGAAAAAGAGGAACGTAGTAGCCACAAACAAAGGGCCTCTAGCACTAGCGTTGCCAGCCCTAATGGAACTAGCGGATTACAAGAACGTAGCACTCAGATTCAGTGGAACGGTTGGGGCAGGCATGCCTATTCTAGATTTCGGAAAGAAGTGTTTGCTTGGAGATAAAATCACTTCAATTCGCGGAGTACTCAACGGAACCACGAACTACATTCTAACCCGAATGACTGAAGCAGGGGTAACCATGAGTCAGGCACTGGAAGAAGCTCAGAGAGCAGGCTATGCAGAAGCAGATCCTGCCTATGATGTGAAAGGCATTGATACAGCCTGTAAACTGGTGATTATGGCAAACTGGTTGATGGGAAGAGACGCAACCA
>JBGOZA010000125.1:0-4292 GCA_041480025.1 Bathyarchaeia archaeon
AAAGCGCGTCTACTACTTCTGGACAAATCATGGACAGGACAAAACTTGGAGAAATGATTGCGGATGTAGAAGATTTGGACAATAAATTCTGGGCTATGGAGAAAATCACGGTACGATGGACAAATTGGGTATCCGCCGTGGAGACTCTCTGAAATAGGCTTAGTCTGATAGCGCGCGCTATGCGATGCACTTTTATTCGTGCAGTAATTAGGCGCGCGCTACAAGGAAAGACAGAAAGCCCAAAACTAGAGAAGAAGAATAATATTGAGCATAAATCAGTGGATAGGCTTCGGGTTAGTAATTCTCGGGGCAATTTCTGTGAGCTTCTGGTACTCAACCAGACTGAGGAGACTGGTCTTACCAAGAGGAATGGGTCTGAGAACATTCTGCTGGATCGTTTCTCTCATCCAGTGGGGGTGCGCCATACTCGCAGGATTTGTCTTCGACACTGGCTATGTCGGGCTTGTCCGCTCTTTGAGCCTGATGCTGTTTTTTGAGTACGGCATAATATGGCACCTCAATAGGAACACAGCCGTCAATCTTTACCCGATACCTGTGAAACGTGAACTGACAGGAAGAAAAGCACAACTCACTTCCGGGCTACTAGGATTAATGGGTCTATTCATCTACATAGTTCTGTCACAAGCTGCTTAGAATGAAGCGTGCAGCGCACGCTGGTGCGGGAGGTGGGACTCGAACCCACGAAGGCCTGCGCCGCAGGGTCCTAAGCCCTGCCCTTTAGACCAAGCTCAGGTACTCCCGCAATCCGGAACTAAACCAGATATTCAGACTATTCTGTCTTTCCCCACGTAATGAAGATTTTTCTAGGCTACCTAAGAATGTGACGAATTCTGGCAAATCACACAGTGCGCCCGCTATTGCCTTGTTACAGATCAAACATGCAAGTTACCAAAGCTTTGAGATTTGAGCTTCAGTACGTTTTGAACAACTTGGTCGCCATAGTAATATTAGCTAGAGCCTCCAACGACATGAGTACAGTCTCGCTTCTCTTGGATCATTAGTAGTAATATGGGCTAGGTGATCAAACATCAACATATCAACACCATTTCTGACTTTCGCGCAACTGTGTGAGGCCCTAGAGGCAACAAGCAAGCGAAATGAAAAGAAGCACCTCATTTCGGAATTCCTCAAGAAACTGAGAACGGATGAAATCGCTCCATCTGTCCGTTTCTTGATTGGGAGAACATTTTCTGAGACAGATGAAAGAACACTGAATGTTGGGGGCCAGACATTGTCAAGGACTGGTCTTGGAGGACAGACAACCCTTGTGCAGACACCTATAACCCTCTTGGATGTTGCAAAGACATTTGATACAGTTGCTGAGGCAACTGGTCCCGGCTCTAAGCAAAAGAGACTCCTTCTTGTTGAAGGCCTTGTAAACAGAGCAAGCCCACTTGAACAGAAGTATCTGTATCGTCTCATGTCAGAGGAAATGAGGATCGGTGCAATTGAAGGTGTAGCAATTGAAGGAATAGCACTTGCTTCCGGGGTAGACGTGAAGACCATACAAAGAGCCAATATGCTCTTGGGTAGTCTTGGTGAAGTAGCAAAACTGGTGTTGACAGAGACTAGTAAACTCGCGGATATCAGTCTGACTGTCTTTAGTCCTGTGAAACCTATGCTCGCAGCGATGTCCTACGATCTTAGCGAGGTGCTCAAGGAACATGGAGGACGGACTGCTTTTGAGTGGAAATTCGATGGGTCTCGAATCCAAATTCATAAACGCGGGAATGAGGTCCGACTGTTCAGTCGACGTCTGAATGAGGTCACGAGAAGCCTTCCAGACATAGTTTCACTAGCTCGAGATTGTATCCATGGTAATGAAGTCGTGGTAGAAGGTGAAGCTATTGCTCTAGGCGGTCAGGAAAAACCTCTTCCATTCCAGGATCTTATGAGACGATTCCGTCGTATTACGAAAGTAAATGATATGGTCAAGACCATACGTCTGCAACTGTATCTTTTTGACATTCTGTACAAGGATGGTAGACTCCTCATAGATCATACATACGATGAACGGTGGCAGATTCTTCAGAACACAGTGGATTCTAGCCTGCTTACGCCGAGAATAATCACAGATAATGTGGATGAAGCCAAGGAATTCCTCCAATCCGCTCTGAAGGCAGGACATGAAGGACTTATGGCAAAAGCTCTTGATGGAACATACGTTCCCGGCGTTCGCGGCAAGAAATGGTTGAAAGTGAAGCCTTTCGAGACACTTGACCTAGTTATCATAGCGGCTGAATGGGGATACGGGCGAAGAGAAGGAGGGCTAAGTAATTATCATCTAGGCACCTATGATGAGCAAACAGGAGAATATGTTAGTCTCGGAAAGACTTTCAAAGGACTCACTGACGCAGAGTTCAAAGACATCACTAGTAGGCTCCTCGCAATTCGCATCCGAGAGAATAAGTATACAATATATGTCAAGCCGAGAATCGTAGTAGAGGTGGCTTACAATGAGATTCAGAAAAGCCATCACTATAGATCAGGGTTTGCTCTCCGTTTCGCCCGCATTATCAGGATACGGGACGACAAAAGCCCATCTGATATAGATAGTCTTGGAAGAATTAGGGAGCTCTATAGAAACCAGTTTAGGGCAAAGGCAGAACTCACATCCAGCAATTCAGAACACTAGAATAAGTGCGGCCTTGACTAAAGCCTACTAAATGCTCACACGAGCGCGCGCGCTTCGACGCGATCATTGTCCATTTGCCGAACAATTCCGCCAACCAGCTGATCTACTATATAATGACTGTATGGTTTACAGGAAGGAGCAAGCATCCATATTAATACAAGGAAATGTCACTCCACTTTCCTATAGAGTAGCGAGCGCTGGACTATGGACAGAATTCCAGTGCTGATGTTCTACTCATAGCTTCTATATTTTCTGAGGGCGAGTTCTATACCAAATGGGCGACTAAATGATATGTTAGGACTGAAGAGAACTTTAGGTGCATCTGGAGCAGCTCTGGGATTAAAGGGCATGTTATCACTCGCGTCTATGACCGTGATTGTACTAGCTCTAGTGAGCTGCAGCGCAATCGTTACCGTGAATCCTACGAAACAGTTCACTCTAGGAAGCTCATCGACTTCATGGATGGTCTATGTGAACGAGGTTGATAAGAACAGATATTTGCCTGGTTCAGGAGCACCGGCCGGGTCCGTTAAGCCCGCGGACAGCAGTACGAATGCGTTCACAGTTGCCACAGATGCAGATCAAGTCTGTGCTGTGCAGATACAATTGACTTCTCAAGTAAACTCCACAAAGTTCTCAAAATTCCAGATCACAGTACAGAAATGGTCTGCAGGAAGCTGGTTATCAGAGACACTCTACGCTGCGTCTACAGGTGCAACAGCCAAATCCTACATAAACGGTCTCACAGTGGGCGACTCTGGCTACATCCATCAAGCAGCTAGTTCAACGGTTACCTACCTAGTGGTGGTATTGTACTCCTATGATCTGGTCGATGCGACAAGTCAAGTAACAGTGACGTTCCAGTACATTCCACTACCTCAAGCCTCGTTCTAAGCGAGTGCCAACAATCCCTTATTCTCTCTTTTTAGGCGCGCTGATGTCGTGCATAATGATCTAAGACTAGGTCATATGATTTGAACGAGCGTGTGCGAGCGCGCGCGGCATAAGCGTGCTGTCCGATAATTCTACTGGAGAAATAGGCATAAAATCTCAGATATTGACTTAGCTAAGTCTGTAGAAGGAGGCGACAGGCAGCGTTTGACTTGGGATACAACGGAGCCTTAGTTCTGACATTTGTTGTAAGCGTTGTCATTTTGGCCTTCGTGATATATTCCGATGTTATAGAGAGAAGACGCATAAAGCTCAATGTTGTAGTGCAACAGCAGCAGGGAGAGAACAAGCCTAGGATGAGTGCCAATGACATCTTGATGGCCTCGGGAATCATAATCTTAGTTGCCATCTTACTGTTCTTTGCTCTGCTCATGGTTCTCAACATGGGCAACTTCTTTGATACAAACTCGTGAGCAGATTTGTCGCGCTATACTCTACTAACTTAGCGCGCGCGCTGAAGTATTTCTGCCTACTGACACATGAGAAGTAATAAAAGTAAACTCATCAGGAGAAAGAGTTGAAGTTGGAAAACAATGGGCGAGTGGGACTCGATTATCGCAATAGCTGGAGTCATCGTTGGCTTCTCTTTGTCTCAAGTTGCCGATTTTTCGAAAAATGAAAAAGAGAAGCGGACTATTAAGAAAGCATTGGTCAATGAACTCTTGGTCATAAAGGACAGCCTGTC
>JBGOZA010000126.1:0-4271 GCA_041480025.1 Bathyarchaeia archaeon
GATTCACTCAATTCCTCGTTCTTCAACCCACTGGTGAGATTTTCCACTCGATTTTCACTCGATTCTTCGTCACTTTCACTCGATTCTTCACTCGATTCTTCACTCGATTCTTCACTCAATTCTTCACTCAAATTGCCTTTCTGGTGAGTCTGGTGAGAAGAAGAAAGAGAAGTAACCACTTTTTTCGGTTTTTCATGTATAGCTAGGACGTATCTAGTATTGCGCGCATAAACTACTAACTACCTAATTCACTCACTCACTACTCTCCGAGATCTACCTCACCACTCACCAACGCCTTCGCTGCGAGGAATTTCTTACAGCCTTCCTAATAAGGGCTAGTCGGCTCATTCGCTATCTTGTAGCACGCTATATGCGCATTTGTCAGAATTCAATCTGAATTGACTGCAGTTACTTATGTCTAGTACTATTGTTTTTTATAATTCGGTCGGAACAGATGGTGAAGGGTTTCTATTTGAGTAATGTTGATTCAAAACGTATTGCTTACATGAACAGAATTGACTTGATCAATGGTCAAGCTCAGTCTCTCAACAGCAATCTGAATGCAATTGGAGGGAGAATAGCAAATATTGATAGTTCTCTTAACGGTCTCCCAGCAAGGATCTTGCAGCTTCGGAACATGAATTACCGTTTGATGCCTAGCCTGGAAAAAGACACTTCATCGTTATCTGAGAAATGGTTGGCATCGAAACCCGGTGTGACGGAGTTAATGAACAGTTATACGCCCAGTCTCATTTCAGAGATCCGGATACTCACACTTGAGTTGTCACAGAGACGTTACGATTCCTCTTTTGAACCAATGAACCTGGTCAGTTATGAATCCAGAGTCGCTTCATTAGGTTCCAGGATCTCAAGTCTGGTGGGGAGAGTGTCTTCGGAGATTGGCGATACAGAGAGCAGGATGGCCCTCATTAACGAGAATGTGAGCGTGGCTGAAAACACAATCAACCTCACAAGAAGCTCATCCTTTGCGTGGAAAGAAGGAGAGTCACCAGTGATTTCAGTTAGAGCCAAGGACCTCAACAAAGATGTAGAGGGAATCCTGAGTCTCACGAATCTACGTTTCATCTATGAGACCGAGAAAGATGTTGTGCTGAAGAAGACTCTGTTCATCGCAACGCAGAAGAAGAAAGTTCGAGAAACTGCGGTCGATAGGCCAGTCGGTATGGTAAACGAAATCACGAAGGGAAGAGTGGGCATCCTTGCAGGTCAAGGACTATACATCACGTTCAAGCCTGAGAGTGGACTCCAAGAAATGAAGCTAGATACGAAGGGAAACGATACAGATTTGTTCATTCGTTTCCACAACCTCATCTCTTCCGGTCAAGCTGACCGAGAACTAGCGTCATTAGAACCTGAAACCAAAGCTGAGAAGAATCTACCCACGGTCTGCCCAAGATGCGGTGCCCCATACATCGGAGAAATCTTCAGAGGACAGACATCCGTACAATGCCGATACTGCGGTACAACGATACCGATCTCCAGATAGGCTGGAACTTCTTAGAAGGAAAGGACCTAACATAAGCGCGCGCTGGTGTATCCGAAAATGCCAATAATGAAGATTGGAAGAATGTCTCTGAGAGTACGAGAAAGGTAGGAGAGATGTTGAATGATTTTAGGAAAGAGTGGAAGGATCATGAAAAAACCTTTCGTTCAGGAGAAACATAGGAGGATTATGTAATTGCCCCTTGTTGAGGCTATTTCCTGGACAAATGCATCTGCCGATCAGATAGCAATGAGGTTCTCGAACGTTTCGCTCAAGTTCGGTAGCCAAGTCATTGTTATGGAGAATCAATGGGCGGTTTTCTTCAGAGATGGAAAAGCTCTTGATGTCTTTGGACCCGGTCGACACACCATCAGCAGTAACAATATTCCATTACTAACTGGTCTCGTCCAAAGAATCGGCCTTATTGGAAATATCTTCGAATGTGAAGTCATATTCATAACAAACAGTCAATTGCGAGCCAATTTCGGTGGTCAAGCATACTCTGCACCGAGCGGTCAGATACAGTATCAAGCAGAAATCGGCTTCTTCGGATATCTGCTGTATAAGGTGGAGGATCCTCGTCTATTTGTTACTGAGTTCTTCGGAAATCGGAACGCTAGTACTTCAGCAGACGTTGAGAACTATGTGCGAGGTTTTGTCGTTGAAAGGGTCATTGATGCTTTCGCAGAACATGACATAGCGTCGCTTGTTAAGAATGTTGATGAGACCACTGACAAGGTTGCTCTTATCATAAATGATGAGGCACGACGAGCTGGATTAACAGTCGTCGACACCGTGTTTGAAGGTGTGAAGATTCCTGAAGAGGCCAGACGGTTCGCATCAGGCATTGGACAGCAAGCAATGGCAATGCAGTATGCGAAGGAGACAGCTGAAGTTCTACCACGAGATGGAGGAGCAGCGGCTGCGGGGCTTGGCGCAGGAATAGGTATCTCTCTAGGTTCTCAGATGGTTAGAGCAACGCAACCAGAGGCGCAGCCACAGCAAGTTATTCTATGCCCTAAGTGCGGGAGTCAAAACCCGATGGGACAGAAGTATTGTGGGAGCTGTGGCGGTAGTCTGACTCCAGCAAGAACAGTGAGATGCCAGAACTGCCAAGCAGAGATGCCTGAGACGATGAAGTTCTGTGGCAACTGTGGAAAGCCTCTGGCACCCCAGCAGACAAACTGTCCAAAATGCGGAACGAAAAGCCAACCAGGAATGAAATTCTGCGGAAACTGCGGTGAAAAACTGGGTTAGGAAATCCGTATTCAGGCGTACTAGCGCACTGTTGACTATGTCGACGCAAGACCTTCTTTCATTCTTTGGTTCTGTGAAACCAGTGGATCTCTTGTCGTACGTTTCTGGGTTCATTTGGAAACTAGTCAGTATATGCTACGCTGTTCAGGGCGTACGCATAAATTCCACAAACTCCTGGAGAGATCTTGGCTCAAGAACATAGTTTGTCATCTTCTCCTTACCAATTGTCGAGTTGGGCAATATCCCATAATCGTGACCAGGATACACTTCTACATTATCGTCAAGATGCATCAATTTAGCGAAGAGACTTTCGTACATATCAACCGAGTTCCCTCCACTCAGGTCAGTCCGACCGCACTCTCCCACAAATAGTGTATCGCCGGTCAGGACCTTGCTGTTGATCAGTATACAGATGCTGTCAGGTGAGTGCCCTGGTGTGTGCAAAATAGATGCCTCAATCTTGCCAAAGCGTAGGATGTCACCATCATCGACTCCGAGATCCTTGGTCACCGGTGAGCTCTGGTAAGCAACAATTTTGGCAGCATATTTTGATTTCAGTTCCCCGTTTCCCATGGTGTGGTCTATATGAGCATGTGTGTTGATTATGTAGATGACTTTCAGACTGCTGGATTCGACTGTCTCGACTATTTCCTTGACATTTGTACTTGGATCGACGACAATTGCATCCTTAGATTCCTCGTCAGCTACCACATACGAGAAGTTGTCTCCTGAACCCTTCAATTGTTCAAAGAACAAAGATGTCACCTAGAATCCCTACTTGGTCATTTGTCTTAAGTCGATTGTGGTCCTGCACGGGCAGCAGCTATTATCCTATTGTAGTAAGTTCAGGAGCAGAAAGTCAATGCGAGCATTCTATTCGATTCTATTCCCAACCAGATAGGTAGGCCACGCGTCCACAATCTCAACGAGTACTCTTTTGCCCAACAGGGTCTCCTGTCCGCCTAGTGCAACTGGTTTGTATGTGTCTGTTCGTGCAATCTGAGTCCCATTGGTTCCTATCTCATCGACAAGGACCCAGCCTCTCCACCCAATCCACTGCTTGTTTATTGCTAACGCAAGATCCTTCCAGAGCCGAGAAACTGTGCGGCTTCTATCTTTGACTTCGCCGCTTGGCAGGGGCTTTAGCTGTTGAGCTGATGTTCCTGGTCTCGCAGAGAATCTTGAGACATTGACCACGTCGAAAGGCAATTCTTTGAGGACTCCAAGCGTGTCCTCAAAATCGGCTCGGCTTTCTTCAGGATATCCACAAATAATATCTGTCCACATAGTGACTCCAGGACATTTCACTCTGAGTTCATTGACAATTTTTTTGAAATATTCAACAGTGTATTTGCGTTTCATCGCGGATAGGATCTTGTCGTTACCCGATTGAAGCGGAAGATGAACGAATTTGAAGAACTTCGGACTTCGAATCGCTTCGACAAGTCCATCGATAATTCCGAAACAGTATTCTGGATTCAACATGCCAAGGCGTACTCTGAAATCTCCC
>JBGOZA010000127.1:0-4264 GCA_041480025.1 Bathyarchaeia archaeon
ATAGAGAGCTCAGCTCTCCTGTGAAAGGCGTATTGGAGTATTATTCTGACGTAACCGGTCAAGTTTTGATTAGAGAACCACCTGTTCCTCTGACTATTGACGCGTTCATCCCAGGGACTGTCACAAAAGTGATTTCTCAAGAAGGGGTTGAGATAGAAACACCTGCGGCTTTCATCCAAGGCATCTTCGGAATAGGCGGAGAAACTCATGGCGAGATAATGATGTTGGCGTCATCGCCTGATGATGTACTTACAGCAGACAAGATTGATGAAAGATGCTCTGGGCGCATTATTGTCGGCGGGTCTTTAGTGGATGTTTCGGTTCTAAAGAAAGCTGTCGCCAATGGAGTGAAAGGCGTTTTAGTGGGCGGAATAAGGGATGGTGACTTATCCAGCTTCATGGGCTATGATATCGGTGTCGCAATTACTGGAGAAGAGGATGTTGGTCTTACCTTGATTCTTATGGAAGGCTTCGGCAAAATGAGGATGGCTAGTAAGACTTTCCAGCTTCTGAAGAAGTTCGAAGGTAATTTGGCATGCATCAATGGTGCTACGCAGATTAGAGCAGGAGTTCTTAGACCAGAAATAATCATACCTCTCTCAGACAAATCGGTAGCAGAAGAAGAAGATACAAAGCTTCTGCTGGAAGGAATCAAACCCGGTTTACCAGTGAGAGTGATTAGTAATCCTCACTTTGGTGCTCTTGCAAGAGTCATCAGTTTGCCGATAGATCTGCAACGTGTTGAGACTGAGTCGGATGTTCGGGTTCTAGAAGTCGAGCTGGAAGGCGGTCAGAGAGTGCTGGTTCCTAGGGCCAACGTCGAACTGATTGAAGAATAGACAATCAGTTAAACCATCCTTTTTTGATTTCTTTATGTTAATCCGTCAGAGGCCTTTTACCGTAATAGGCTTATTTGAAGCAGAATTGATGCCAAGTCTTAAATACAACAAAGTCTGAATTTCCGTGGTACCAAAAGGGAAAGGGAAAAAGAAAAATGAGTACAATGCAAATCCTCTATCTGGACATTCTATCGTCGATGATTGCATCCTTTGTCGTCTTGCTTGTTGCTTCCGTTGTCCTACGCAAGGTAAAACTGCGCCCAATTCCCACCGTTGAAGCTTCGATTGAAGCAGTCAAAGTTGCAGCAGAGAAAGGGACTCCCCTCCTGTTCGATACAGGATGGACTGGTGCGGCATTCGGTGCATCCGCTATGACGCTGACAACCCTTTGCTTTGTGCCGGCAACATTGGAGTTGCTAAAGCGCATCACTTCAGATGCCGGTAAGCTCGGAGTCAGAGTCATAACAGGTACAACAAATGCGGTCTATGCACTGATGTCCCAGGACTTTATGCAGCAAGGGTACCAGATGGGTGGTCACCCGGAAATGTATCGAGCAGAGGACGTCAATTTCTACCCTGACAACACTGGGCTGGTCCTAAGCGACATGGAACTTATACACAGGCTCCATGTGGGCGCTGCAGTCATGGTCGGAGGCCACACTCAGAGCTCAAACATCGTCATCTACGAAGCCTTAGCATCTCAGGGTGCTATGCTGGTAGCTGGCGAAATATGGGATAACGACAATTCGATGGCTGCGCTCTGCGCTGACTATCTGAGCTTCGCTGAAGAAAACACCGCGATTGCACCCTATCTGACAGATGATCCAGTGCCAGGAGCAATTCTTGCGGGTGAAGACATCATCAAAGGATTCTTGATAGCTCTCCTCATCGTAGCACCAGTGCTATACTTCATGAAGGTGATCTGATAGATGCAACAACAAGAAAAAGCATCGATGCAAAGTACTATCCTATCAAATCTCCCAACAGTGATTGGTCTAGTCATAATATTCATGATTGCACAACTGTACTTTGAATCACCAGGTTGGGCACCAGCAGTTTCACTGAGAGCCGCAGCGACACAGGTAATGCCGATACCATCAATTCTCATGGGTATAATCCTGTTAAGGAAGCACGCACGAAACATAATAAGAAAATCCGAAAGCTTACCATACGATATAACCGTTCTCGTCTCAGGCATAGTAATGGTCGTGCTTGGTTTCGTCACAGGATGGCCCCCGAACCCGACTCAGGCAGACTTATTGAGTCTCTACAACAACATCAGCGTCATCGGGACAATGGCCGTTACTTCTGCTATAGCCATCAGTATCATGTCACCAATGATCAGGATCTACCGTGCAAAAACATGGACAATGGCTTTCCTCATCGCTCTAAGCATACTAGGTTTCATGACATATACCCCAATAGGGCAAATGATTCACCCATGGATTCCAGCAGCTGGTGACTTCGTTCAAAGCTACATATCCGGTGCAGCTGACTCAGCTTTCTGGATCAGCACATACATCGGCGCAATCGCTTTGGTGGTACGTATGATCCTACTCAAGGAGAAACTGAAACCCGCATAGGAGGAAGAAAAAAATGCCAAAGAACATTAAAGATATGCGATTGATCTACGTCATGATCTTCGCAGTTATCTTCATCTCATCAATAGCTCCGCAAACATTGCCTATACCAGTACAACAATGGACACGTGACTTCTACAAAGTCATTACAACAGGGGCTACAAACACTTGGCCATCAGCTACTCCAAAGACCAAAACCTTTACGGGTGTCACAACAGGAACAAGAGTCTTCTTTGCTGCATCCGGAGAGGTTGACAAACTATGGGGAGACATGAGTGAAGGTGTCCTAGCAGTATGGAAAGACATCTATAACAGAGGAGCAAACATACTACTTTGGTATAGTGGCCCAGCCCAAGAAGCCACATTAACCAAATACATGCTTCCTCTTCTGTTCGGCACAACTAATCTTCCCACCGTTGCAGGATACGGTACAAGGTTCGTCAATTTGGGATACGTTATTGGAGGAAGCCAGCTACTAATGGGATGGGCTGAACAAGGTATAAAAGCCACAACTCCAACCGATGCCTATGGAACACCACTCAGCCAACTACCAATGATGGCTAATTTCGACGTTCTCAAGACTGATGCAGACCTAATAATAGGCCTAGATGCCCGTGACTTTGACAAGATCTTCGTAATCAGATACAATACAATTGTCCTGCAAGTTGGTTCAACAGATTCATCTGCCTACGTTGCTCAAAGCTACACAGTCGGATACTTCAGAGGAATGGTAATGGGACAGATAGGCGCAGCTCAATACTGCTATCTCTCAGGCATTCCAGGCGCAGCAATGGCATACGCTCAGAACATGCTGACACTAGGATCAATAATGATCGTCTTGATGATCATATTCAACATCAAATATAGAATGGATCTATCAAAGAAACAGCCAATAGCCAAGGAGGCGAAGAGTTAAGATGGCATCAACAGCATCAGTACTTGACCCAATTGCTCCATACCTACATACACTAATATTCTTCGCAGCCTACACAATCCTCTACAAACACAACCCACTTTACCGTTTAACTCAAAGCCTCGTCGTCGGCGTAGGTGCAGGATACATCATTGTATCTAACATCGCTAACTTCAACAGACTAGTGTTAACTCAGATATACAAGGCAGGAAATATCGACCCATACATGTTGATACCCATAGTGCTTGGTATCGGCTTCGTATGCCTCTTCATCCCAAGGTTGATCGGCATATACAGAGCAGTCGCCATCATAACAATGTGTGTCGGCCTAGGTGTTGTTCTACCCTATGGTCCAGCAACATTCTGGACTGCAACAACAGGCCTAGCAAGAAACGCATTGAACATGTTTGGCCCACTAGGCATTACTACTGTGACAGTGGGAGCGCTAGTAGCAGCAATCTGCTATGGATTAGCTACAAGCTACTTCTTCTTCACAGGAGTCATGGACAAACCAACCCGACCCTTCAGAAGGGCTGGAAGAGTAGTCCTGCTGATCTACACCGCTATGTGCATCTCGCTGTCAGCATTGGGTAAGATCAACCTTGTCCAATGGAAGGTTTTGGACACAATCCAAGGCGTTCCAGCGACGTGGTGGATCCCAGTCGGCCTATTCCTGCTGTGCCTCATCGACGCATGGGTCTTCCCCCTAGGAAAACTCATGGGTAGATCACAAGTAGTAGAGGCCAAGACATAAGCACCATAAACCCCCAAGCGGGGGTTCCCACACTTTTCTCATTTTTTCTTATTAGCCAATGAAACAAGCCAATACCGAAACTAGATTCACAAGAATCCAATTTATCAAACCTTATTAAAGTCAGCAAATAAAGGGAGGATGTCGTGTCAAGCCTTGACGAGTGAGCTAAGTTCAGAGA
>JBGOZA010000128.1:0-4190 GCA_041480025.1 Bathyarchaeia archaeon
AAACTATCGTAAGGAAGATCTCGGAGCTTTATGCTTCCTCTCAGCTTCCTCGCAAATCTCGAGCAACTTCCTACCCAACTAGGCAAAAGCCTGCGGGCGCGTTCGATTTGATCTTCACCATGAGGCCGTTCGTCTTTCAATTTTTGTCACAATAGAAAAATGAGAACTTGCTTCGTTCATTTCAAGTATGCTCAGAATTGCACAAAGGCAATTAAGAAGCAAAAGATCGTATTTGTGGGTTGTGAAAATTGGAGAAAGCATATCTTGAAGATTACGCGCAAAAGGAAAAAGAGGAAAATGAACTCTTCTTGAATATGTTCAGAAGTGGGAAATTCAGCATTGAAAAAGACCGATATCCACCTGACAACCGTTTCATAAAACTTCAAAGACCTGTGGCTATAGCAGGCCCCGGGCCTATCTGGTGTCAAATTCCTTTTTCACCTTCTCTAATAGTTCTCGTTCCGCCTATTCCACTGGAACGTTTTGAAAGCAAGTTTTTCTATGCATCAGAAATTCCTGAAGTTATCAACTTCATAAAAAGCACTGGCAGGCTCCAAATAGCCTTGAGCGCATCGCCAACTGAGTATGTGGGACTGGATTATCTTCAACCTTTTTTTGATGAATTACGCCCTCCTTTTCTTACTTCACTAGATATTTCAGTCTTGGGAACCCCTAAGGAGATTGAAATGGCCAAATATGCCTTTCACACGTTCGCTCGGTTGAAACCGTTCAATGATTTTCTACAGGAAGCGTTGAAACAAGACTATTCCAGAACTGTCCAAAACTATGCCAGCGCAATATTCGGAACCTATGTAGCCCTCAAGCTTTCTCACTACAGAATTGTTGAGGACATTGAGAATCTCATGATTGACAATCCAGTAGAGGCATTCTATATACTGAGCTTATGTGGGCTATTCATAACCAATCAAATGAATGATCTTCGTTCTGACATCAAGAACTTCAGTCTAGAACAGCTGAAATCAGCTCAGGACCTTCCTACGGAGTTTCGACCAAAAGAAAAGAGATTTCCATGCGAAATTGGCAAGTTCTTGATGAAGGACAAACTGACGCGTCTCCCACTTGGTCTCGACGCATGCAAAGACGTCATCGGTCGCTATGAAGCATATGATCTTCAAAGAGTTGAGAAAGCCCTAAATGACGGAATAGTCACAAACCGGCCTGATATTGTAAACAAGAATGCAGAGGAGTTTTCTGAAATTCTTGATAACGTGTGGAATGACAAGACAATCGAGCGGCGGGTAAAAGGGTTGCAATTGGTCATACCTCTCTCGATGGCAGTGATAGGCGTTATGGCTGCCGGATCAATTGGAACCGCAGGATTGCTTGCAGCGTTAGGCTATAGCTTAGCCGACAAGTTTATCGACTTGGGAACCGGAGGCTTATCTGAAAAACTTGCAAAACTGAAAACCAGAAATCATCAAGCAAACATCTATGAGTTCAAGAGCAGAATCACATATAAGCGCGTGCTTTGAAATCTTACCGTATTCGTTGACTTCTTCACAAAACACTTTGTCTAGATCGATCTCCTTATTCACTCCCGGTTGACAATAGGAGGGAATCTCTTATGGCGCGGAAGAAAAGATGAGTTTAAATTATCATTTGATATGACTATTTCTATCAATGTAGCGAATTTACAGATATGTTATAAATCTTGGTGTCCTGCGCTTGTAGGGATTAGCATGTACTTGTGATGATTTAGTCATACATACATGTTAGATATTGGGTAACTTGAAAACCCTATTTATAGTAGTCATAAATATAACAGACACTATGTCTGATTATCAAGTTGCGCTGGAAGAGAGGAGAAAGATAACAGTGGTTAAAGACATCGAAAAGCTTCTTTTGATTCTGAAAAGGTCACGTGTGATCTCAGGACGAACGCGCTTCCAGAAACTCGTGTTTCTTCTGGAAAACAAAGACCATGTTGGTCTGAGCTATCACTTTATTCCTTACTTTTATGGTCCATATTCGAGCGGGCTGCAAATTGAGATAGACATGTTAGAGGCATCGAATCTGATTCAGGTTGTTTCCGAAAGTGGAAATCTGTACGTGCACTGTCTCACTAAAAACGGAGCGAAGGTTGCTGCTAGCGTAGAAAAGAGAATGGAGACGTTAGAAAAAGATAGGTTGTTCGGAGCGCTTAAGCAATACAAAGGGAAACCAACAAGCTCGCTAATAAGAGAAGCAAAGCAACTGGCAAACATGCCAGTTTGATCTCAGTATGGTTTTCTGTCCGGTAAATCCGATGAAGCCGAATGTCAACCAATTATGAAGTCTTAAAAGACCCAATCCACGGGTACATACAGATTTTCGACCACGAAAAGAAGATCATAGACACTGCAATATTCCAAAGACTTCGCAGAATCCAACAGAACACAGGAGTCCACTATACTTACCCTGGAGCAACTCATAGCCGTTTCTCGCATTCGCTTGGCGTAATGCACATAGCGGGGGTCTTCGCCGAAAATCTTCTTGAGAAGATCCCAACTCTCTCAGTTTCAAAGAAAAGAAAGTACTATTACTTAATGCGCCTTTGGGGCCTTACACATGACATCGGGCACGGCCCTTTTTCCCACACCTTCGACGAAGTAGTTTTTGGACCAAGATACAACACTGACCATGAAAAATTCGGAGGCCGAATCTTGCGAGAATGCACGGAATTGCCACGTACACTGTCAACTCATGAAGGAATACAGATCGACATGAACGAGGTCGCCTCCTTATTTGAAGTAAAATCCGCTGAAGAATGGCCACTCAGGAAGCGAATCGGTAAATCGCAAGTCAAAGAAACCGTTTTCTACTACATTTGCCGCGGTGCCTACAGCGCGGACATCATAGATTTCCTTCTTAGAGATTCTTACTTTACCGGTGCAGGCTACGGAAACATCGATTGGAAAAGACTAGTTTTTTCGTCAATCCCGATGAAGGATAAAGTAGTCTTGGATCCCAGGGGAGAAGAGGCCTTCGATTCGCTGTTACTCGCGAGGCTCTTCATGTTTTCGACCGTCTACTATCACAGAACCACAAGAGCTGCCATAAAGGTCATCACTCAGTTTCTCGCAGAAGCTGCACAGAGGCTCCGATATTTCACGACATACATAGAGAACTTGGGCAACTTCAAAAACCTTGATGAGGAGTCGTTACTTCAGCTTCCAGAGCTGTCAGATTCCATATATAGAAAACAGCTCATCGAAAGAAAGATACCATACACTAGATTCGAGGAGCAAAAGAGCGAAATCAGCCTTGGTATTTCTGACAGGGCGCTTTCAAGTACCCTCACGCAAGAGACACGCAACAGATTGCCCGCAGCACTGCAAACCATTCCAGAACAAGCGTTCTTCGTGGACACGCCCACTTTCAAACTTAACCCGTTTTTTGGGGAGCAGGAACTGTACATCTTTATACTAGACCCAAATCAGCATGACGGTTACCGAACTAGGAGAGTCTTAGAAACATCTTGGGGAACTCTGCAAAAGAAACTTCTGCTTATGAGGTTGTACATTCATGATGACTTCCGTGATCATGAGCTAGAGATTGTTCAGGCTTTCACCCAAAGACCAGCAGGAACGCACATGTAGTGGCTTGCGTCAATGCATCGCAATATTACGAATATCCCTCATCTTTCAGTGTCTTCGTCAACAGATTTCGGACAGCATCCTGCCAATGCATTCCCTTGTCATAGCAATATTTGATTAGCGCGTTTGCGACGGGCTCCCCGGGAAGAATGAACCACATGCCCAACCTCTTCAAATACTTTGGTTTAACCTGTTTGTTCCGGTTATACACTACTTCAACTCGTCCGTACTCAGGTCTAGAGGTCTGTTCTTCCTCAGGAATGAAGCTAGTCCTTTTCTTGCTTTGTAGGCCAGAATCCATTCAACATAAAGCAGGGCATCTTCTGCGGGATTAAGACCGTGAACCTCCATGTAAGGATTTATTCCTTCCACTAATTTGATGAAACATGCCGACGAGCCTGCTCCTTCAATTCCAATCAGCATGAATCTGGAGGAGAACCGAACTTGAAGTCCAAATCCCGGCCGGAGCACCACGACCACTTTTTGAACAATCCTGCGGGCACTTCGGCACGTGTTTTTGATCGACGTGGGTCCGCTAAAGAGATATGTCTCTGCGAACAAAAACATGCTCCATCTGTGGCAAGAGGCTGATCG
>JBGOZA010000129.1:0-4142 GCA_041480025.1 Bathyarchaeia archaeon
CAGATGAACTGTGGGTCTTTCACCAGAGCTTTAATCTGTTCGAGAGAGACTTGACCTTTTTCAGCCATGTCGCAAAGATGATTGACATGGCCTATGTGCGGCGCCGTTGTCGAGACAACAGTGCCTGCTAAACTACCTGGGAAGCCAGATACTCCTGCACCCTTACTTTCCATATTCTTCACCAATCACTAATTAAGAAATGACCTCTTTCCCTAAATAAGACTAGCGCGCGCTACGACTTATATCCTCGTCTTTCCGTAAGGTGGCTATAGCTTCTCCATTACAGCGGAGGACAACACGTGGAAAGCACCCTTTATCCCGTTCATTCGAATTCCTCACATACTGTGAGCAGTCTGAACCATGACGTAAGAGAAGTAGCAAACATAAGTTTTCCAGTCTTCAGACCAGAACCTGTTCAAGACCTCAAGGAAGGCTATGTTCTATCAGCCGGATACGATGGAGAACGGAAAGCCGCTTATCTTCGCCTATATGAACCTAGAACAGGCAGAATACATTTTTGGTATGATAATACGAAGCATCTTCCATATTGTTTCTCAGATCTTCCTCCTGAATCGCTGAGGAAGATTCCCAACCTCATGAACCATCCCGGCCTAGACCACATTGAAGTTGTCCACAAATACGAACCACTAAAGGCAGTGGATGTGGCGGTCTCAAAAATAGTTGCTAAGGACCCGCTCTCCATAGGAGGACGACCTTCGGGCACTATTCGAGACATCTTGCCGAAGGCGTGGGAGGCAGATATCCGCTACTATGATTGCTATCTTTACGATCTTCAGATTCTAATGGGCATGCCCTATTCGGTCAGGAATGGTGAACTTCACGCCATAGCAACAGAAGTATCAGAAGAAGCAAGATCTGAACTGCAAAAAGCCTTCGCTGGAGAGACTAGTGAATTTGCACAGCAGATTGACCGCTGGATAGAACTTCTCCAGGCCAAGGTTCCTAATATTCGCCGCTTGGCTCTTGACATTGAGGTCCTCTCAAGTGTACAGAATCGGGTACCTGACCCTGAGGAAGCATCAGACCCAATTGTAGCCATATCACTCGTTGACTCGGAAGGCCTTGAAAGAGTCTTTCTGCTAAGAAGGAACGGTATGCCTGAAAGCACAAGTCAGTCCAACACTGCCAGAGTGGAATACTTCGAAGAAGAATCGGAGTTAATCAAAGAAACCTACAAAATCCTGCTCGAATATCCTATCGTGTTAACCTTCAACGGAGATAACTTCGACCTCAATTATCTATATCATCGAGGCCTCAACTTAGGATTCCAGAAAGAATCAATACCCATAGTTTTGGGCGCAAGGGAATGCCTGACGAAGTATGGAATACATCTAGACCTATACAAGTTCTTCTTCAATCGTTCAATCCAGATCTATGCATTTGGAGCAAAGTATACTGATGTGAGTCTGAATGGTGTAGCTGAAGGACTCCTTGACGAAGGGAAAGAGGAACTCGGTTCATCTATTGGAGATATGTCATATGATGTTTTGGCTGCTTATTGCCTGAAAGATTCTCAGCTAACACTTCGGTTGACAACCTTTGATGAAGATCTTGTCATGAAGCTGATTATTGTATTGGCCAGAATCACCAGACTCCCCCTTGAGGATTTGGTACGCCAAGGCGTGTCAGGATGGATCAAGAGCATGATGTATTTCGAACACCGTCGCCTGAACTACCTGATCCCAAGATCTGAGGATATTCTTGCCACAAAAGGCCAAGTTGCATCCACAGCAATAATCAAAGGGAAGAAATATAAGGGCGCCATCGTGGTCAATCCCGTTCCTGGAGTCCACTTCACAGTTTCCGTTCTGGATTTTGCATCTCTGTACCCGAGCATCATAAAGATCCACAACTTGAGCTACGAGACAATCCTCTGTCCACATCCAGAATGCAGGACAAATGTCTTGCCTGGAGTCCCTCATTGGGTCTGCAAAATAAAGTCAGGTGTCTCAAGCCAGATAATTGGCTCTCTTAGAGAAGTAAGAGTACATTGGTATAAGAGAAAAGCAAAAGACAAGTCACTGAGTTCCGTTGAAAGGAACTTGTATGGCGTCGTACAGCTGACCCTGAAGGTGCTTCTAAACGCATCGTATGGTGTAATGGGCGCTGAGGCTTTTAGCCTCTATTGTCCTCCCCTTGCTGAAGCAGTGACCGCAGTAGGTCGCGACGCTATCGAGAAGACAGTTGAAAAAGCTAAGTCTCTTAGGATTGAAGTTGTGTACGGAGATACGGATAGCATTTTTCTTGAGGCCCCCACTCTGGCCCAGATTGATGAACTAACAAGATGGTCTGAAAACGAACTACATCTTGAACTTGAGGTTGACAAGAACTATCGCTATGCAGTCTTCTCAAATCTGAAGAAGAATTACTTAGGGGTCTACCCTGACGGAAGTGTTGACATTAAAGGTATGACTGGGAAGAAGCGTCACATGCCACCTTTTCTAAAACAGGCTTTCAAAGAAATGACTGACATCTTATGTGAAGTCAAATCACCAGAGGACTTTGAGAAAGCTAAGACAGCAATTCGAGGACTGATACGCAACTCATACTTGAAACTGCGAAGAAGGGAATATCCACTAAAAGATTTGGCCTTCAACGTCACTATGAGCAGACCTCCAGGACACTATACCAAGACAACGCCGCAACACGTCAAAGCAGCTCTTCTTCTCGTCAAGAAAGGACAAGAAGTGAAGTCTGGGGACGTAATTTCATTCATCAAATCAACGGATACCCTAGGTGTTCGCCCACTGCAGCTTGCGGATCCCAAGACTGTGAATATAGAGAAGTACGTTGAGTATCTAGAGTCAACATTCGACCAAGTTCTAGACGCTCTGGGAATACGATTTGATGATGCAGTTGGCACATCAAAGCTTGAGAGTTTCCTGTGGGGAAAGTAATCATAAAGCTTTTAGCCAGAGCTTATCCTGTACGTGGGGGCGTTACTGATGTACAAGAGTCGAAACGATTCCTTAGATGAACTCGATACCAAGATTCTGGCCTTACTAAGCGAAGACGCTAGGAGAAGCTGCAGGGAACTCGCTGAGAAGCTGGATGTTGCATCAGGGACTGTTTACAATCGTGTCCGTAGGATGACGGAATCAGGAGTCATAAAAGCGTATATACCCCTCCTAGACCACAGCAAACTAGGTTATGGACTAATGGCACTCATATTAGTCCAGGTCGAAGGACAAAATCTGACCACTGTTGAAAAAGAACTTGCAGCTTCCACAGAGGTTATGGCAGTCTATGATATTACAGGAGAGTTCGACGTAGCCGTCGTCGCACGATTCAAGAGCCAAGTTTCGATGAATACATTCATAAAGAATACGTTGAAAATACCCTCGATCCGCCGGACCGTAACAAACGTCGTCCTGAACGTAGTCAAAGAGGACCCTAGAGTTCAATTCTAGCATATACCTTTTTCAACCAGCAGAGAACTCTTCAATATTGTTAATACCTGAGGCATTATGCCATGTCATTTCCAAGAGAAACGGAGGCTCAGATCAGAAGATCGGTTCTAGATACTGAACAGGAACAGATTAGGCGAGTCTTGGATGCAACCCGAGAACTAACCAACATGGTATCAGAATACGTTGAACAGGACTCCAAGAACCTTGAGCCAAGACTGGTACAAATCAAGAAACTTAAGGAAGAAGCTGGAGAACAGAAAACCGCGTTAATAAGTCAACTCGCCGAGTCAGGTATGCTTCTTATGAATAGAGAAGATTTTCTCCACTTGGCCGTGCAAGTGGGAGAAATAGTGGATTTATGTGAAGGCGCGGCATATCGTGTTATCTACATAACCGCACATAAGGTTCCGGTGGATCAGGAAACAAAGCAAGCTCTTCTTAGTTTAGCCAAGAATGTCCTCAAGACGATCACGAATCTGAGAGAAACAATCTTGAGCCTGAGTTACAACAGACAGAAGGCAATTGATATTGCTAGAAATGTTGAGATAGCTGAATACGCTGTCGACGAAATCTTCAGAGACTTGGAATTCAGGATCTTTGAATCGAAAATGGATACGCGAACAACTCTACTCCTATGGTCTTTCGCAGGCCTTCTAGAAGATATGTCTGACAAAGCTGAAGACGCAATTGACTCCATCCGAATCCTAGCAC
>JBGOZA010000130.1:0-4122 GCA_041480025.1 Bathyarchaeia archaeon
AATAGCTAATTGCTTGAATAGAATTCAAAGAGTGACCAATCGAAAGCATAAGTATTTCCCCTTCTCTTGAAACCAACTATGTCTAAATCACACCTTGTTCGAACCATGAGAAGAACCGACTTTGCTCAATGTGTCGCTTTGACAGACTTGATGAATTGGGGCTTGGTAGATGAAGACTTCAATTTTATGGTCAATCTTGAGGCTGAAGGTTGCTTTGTTGCTGCCAGAGAAAACGACATCCTTGGACTTGTAACCTCCGTCTCATTTGGAAAGTTGGGCTGGATTGGCAACGTAATAGTCTCACCCAAGGAAAGAAAGAAAGGCGTTGGCGCCGCTCTAGTTTCTAAAGCAATTGAATATCTTAAGAACCGAGGAGTCGAGACGATTGGTCTCTACGCATACAAGAATGTTGTGCCTTTCTACAAAAATCTGGGTTTCAGTCCTGGTAGCGAATACTCATGGATGATATGTGAGAATTCGTGTTGGAGTGGCTCAGAATATTCACCTCTGAGAAGGACAGATTTTCCCGCAATAGTGGAGTTTGATGAAGCATGTTTTGGAGGAACAAGAATGCGACTATTGAAGGCGATATATGAATCTCCCTACGGTTTATGCTGCAATCTTCTGGAGGGAAAAAGCTCAAAAGCCTATCTCATGGCGGTGAAGTCAGATGTTTCGGCTGAGATAGGCCCTTGGCTATGCAGAAAAGGATACGAGGAAGATGCCTTCCAGTTATTCAAATCAATGGGCAGAGAGCTTCATGGCTTGGAAACCCACATTGGTTTGCCAACTGCTAGACATGACCTAATCGGTTTCGTAACTGATCTTGGATTTAGAGAGAATTTCCGAGTGGTAAGAATGTATCACGGCCCACATCCTCAAGACAAAGAATGTATTTTAGCAATGGAGTCACTTGAAAGAGGCTGAGCAATAGGAGAAACATTGATAATGAGCGTTTCAATTCCAAATATGATTGAAGAATTTCTGATTTCGTCAAAAGACAGTATTAATGCCGTCTCAAAAGCGATCGCTTCAAGCGATGCAACCCATAGAGAGAGAGTATTCTTCCATAGTTACGGGGGCAATAGCAAAGAAGAAATCCCCTTTGATGGCTCCTGTTTCTTTCTCAGGACTTCTATTGAGTACTCCAGTCCCCAACTCACGCTAGAAGAACTTGAGGGCTTGATAACCGCTCGTCTACTTGAGGTATGCGTTAACAAACGCATAGAAAATGATACACTAGACACGAAGGACATAGACGAGATGACTGAAGCGCTCTGCAGGCCTCCAAACGGAAGGGTGATTCCCTTCATTTTAGAGACAGATGACGTGGAGCCTGATAGGTATTCGAACAATCCTCTACGCAGTTCGATAGTTGAGAGTGGACAAAGCGCATTCCCTGTTGCAACCACAACAACAGATGCCTTGAAGCTTGATGGACTTTTCCTTGACAAATATGAAGGGTCTCTCGTGTCAAAGGATGAAGTAGAACTTGTGAAGAATAGCCTTGGAATAACTCATCGTTACGTGGATTTTGTTGACCATGTTAAGGCTGAAGAGCTATCACGTATTTCAGAAAGATATGGTTTGGAATTGAGGCTGCCCCAGTTCAGGATGCCACTTGAGGTACTAATGAATGAGCGCCGTCAAGACCCGCTACATAGATTGATATCAAGTAGCCACAGCAACTATGATACCATAGAATCACTTTACACGTTAATGGGGCGCAGCATAAAGAAGAAGACCTCTCTTCTGACCGTTCCGCACTCATCGAAAGGCTATGGCTCTAAACGGGCTGCTCGCGGAAGACTGTACTTCTCTGATAATCATTTAGAGAGAATGAGCATTCAATATGTCACAACATACCTATACCCTAATATGATTGACTACAAAGATCTCAGTGTCGCCAAATGCGATGACTCATTTGAATTGGATGGGAATCGTTTCTCCGATTACTCTTTCAGAGATACACCCTCATCTCCACAATTTGTGCTCTATGCTCTTCTTTCCCCAGAAGACGCATCGATATGGCATGGAGTCGGAGAATATGCGGGAAACGAAATCCTGAGAAGCTACGCTTCTCTCCAGACCAGCTTCCTTAATCAGACAATTCTTCAAGACCTTGAAAGACCAAGTGCCATTAAACAATCTCCAATAATACTCAATCTGGAACCGGGTGAGATGTGGAAGCATCCTACATATGGGAACATTGACGGCGGAATAGGATGTGTCTCAGACCTCTCACTATTCTTTGGGAAAGAAGTCAAAGTGTCACCACTATCTGTGAAGCTAAGAGAACAGCTGCCGACATAAAAATAGACATCTTTTCCCGAAAAAGCTATAAGATTTGACAGCATACAAGTCAGGCTTTGTCGAGGAATTCACACGGTCGAAACTCTAATTGGCAGTTCCATAATCATGTTCGGGTTGTTGATGCTTGAGCTTGCTGCCCGTAGAAGGCAACGGGACAAGATACCAGTAAGAGCTTAGGATCTTAAATGCGCGTAGCGCTTTCACAACTATCTTGCTACAATCTGAAGCCTTTCTTATATGAAGCAGAGGCATTTGTGGTTTGTGAATGGAAATTTAAATATGAAGTTGCCCATTTTCTTTGTTTGAGTGTAGATGTCATATCTTGTGAAGTCATACATGCAGAAAGATGTCCCGACGATAGAGGAAGGTGCAACAATATCTGAAGCTGCTAAGATGATGGCACGGACAGACAGAGGGATTCTTGTGGTCCTTAGTCATGGGCAGCCTGTAGGCATCGTTACGGAGCATGACTTCGTCCATAAAGTACTGGCGAAGGACATAGATGCAAAGAATGTGAAGATTGATGAGATAATGTCTCAGCCGCTGGTCACGGTGGACCCCGATGCCGACCTTCTTCAGGCTTCAAAATTAATGCAGGAAAAGAATATCAGACGGCTACCAGTGGTCAAAGAAGGCATAATCTACGGAATAGTGACATCAAGAGACATAGCTACCCACTGCGGCGAATATGTAGATAGGACTGTCAGGGACATTGTGAGATGGACTGCTCCATTGGGAATTTGAATCCTTCGACAGCATCCTGTTCAATCATTAGCTTCAAAGAAGAACCAGTCATCGAGCTTCGATCTTCTTATTGATGCTTTTGCATCGTGGGCTAATCTAAGGCCATAATAACTTCCATCTGTAATCCTGGCAATCTCCAACATCAACTCAGTTGGAGTAAACCATTCGCGACTACTGGTTATTTTTCTGAAAGCATCCCCAGCGATTTCCTTGCTTCTGTGCGACGTATTGATTACTATGACTCTGATACCATCGCGTTTCAGAATACGGGCCATGTCAATTGCATCGGCTTGTGCTTCACTTGCATAATTCATCCTGCTTGCAGACGAGAAGGGATGGCTTAACGCCACATTCGCTATTCCATCAGACATGACAATCAGCATAGGAATAGCATCCTTGTTCCTCTGTTTTTCGAGTCTCAGAAGTCTCCACGCTTTGAGTAGCCCCGTCGCCATGGGCGTGAAGTCGCTCGCTTCGACCTTCCTTAATTTGTCTACCGCCATGTCTAGGTTCGTTGTAGGTTGTTGTAAGACTACTGCATCTTTACCTTTGAACACGATGAGAGAGATACGGTCACGTCTACGGTATACACTTCTATGAAGGCTAAATATCGCTCTCCCAGTGTTTGCAAGCGAGCTAGTCATCGAGAAGCTCATATCGACTACAAGGGCTATTGAGAAAGGAGCCCTGTATTCTCGTATCTTGGCCTGAATATCTTCAGGTTCGACAACGACACATACCCCCTCTGCTTTGCGTCTTCTCTGGAAGAGTGATGCAGCTCTCAGGGTTGGAGCTAAAGCAATATCCCAAGGCTTCTCTTTAGGCGGTTGATAGTAAGTATATCTGCCCTTGGCAGAGGATGCTACAATCTTAGCTCTCTTACCGACCAGATACCGCGTTCCTTTACGAGGCCTCCCCTCATTAGTGAGACGGGGCGGTCTGGGAGTTTCAGTGCTTTCAGGTGTCTCCTGGAGGGTAACCACCTCGTTCTTCATTGCTTCTAGCATGGCGCTTCTTTCGTCGAGGATGTCCGCCATTGAAGGCGTCCTAATCATACCGTCGTCT
>JBGOZA010000131.1:0-4111 GCA_041480025.1 Bathyarchaeia archaeon
GAATCTGTTCATCATTGAAGTCCAAGTATCCGTAATCCCAGGGTGATAAGAAACGTCATCAGTAACCGTATCTCATGTGATCGGAACAGTCGCATTGATTGGCCTATTCATAAGTGTGGGCATGACATACAACATATATTTCAACGACATGAAGGATCAAGCTGCAAAAGCTCAGCTTCAAGTTGTTGCAGACCGTGTCTCCAGCCTAATCATTGACGTCTGCTCACTTGGGTCCACTACTCAAACTGGGCAGCTTCTGGTAAAGACGCTTGAAGTGCCTGCTGAAATCTCTCAATCCAGCTATAACATAACGCTTGTCAAGACCCACACTGTGACCGGTGAATCTGTCTGCGCCGTTTTGGTCAAGCTAACATGGAGACCTGATATCTATTCAGAATCGCAGCTCTTCTGGAACAGTCAAGAGAATATGACCCGGATCAGCGACAAATTGCCTGTAGGTTTCTCCAGTTCCGTATTTCAGGCCAAATACTCGGTTGTGAGTGGGGTTTCAACGCCAGTAGTCTGGTATGCCAAGAATGGGGCAAACATTACCATCGGTCTTGGAGTCAAAGCCTAGTATGAGGTTGAATGGCCGTGAACGTGAGTTTTGAGTACATCATTGCTGCCTTCATAATAATTCTAGTCCTAACCACAACGCAGGTTTACACCACTCAGCTTATCGAGCGCAAAGTCGCCGATTGGGAGCAGTCTTCAGGATATGGAACGATTGAGAGTCTGCTCGATTCAATCCTGCTTTCCACTGGTGAGCCCTCAAACTGGGCTGATTCACCAGCTCTTCCCGCAAGGTTTGGATTAGCATCCATATACACATTCGAGGACTACGGTCTGGACCCTTTCAAGGTCTACAGACTTGCCCCGAATTCAACTAACTACATCTCACCTGCCACTGTTAGGAATCTTCTCGGCATCAGTTCAACTATAGGATTTTCACTTAGAATAATCCCCGCACTGAATGTAACAATAACCAGTCAACAACTCGGACAGTATGATATATTTATCCGAGATCTCAAAGGCCTAAGTGTCCCTAACCTCAACATAACCGCCTTCCAAGTTCCAATCCCTTTCAACCCATACACTAGTCTCTCATCTCAACACTCTATTACTGATATAGACGGCAAAGTCCACCTCACATTCTCACCCCAAACTAACTCCTCACTAGTAGCCCGTGTAGGGCAGTCTGACATTCTTGTCCTAGGAACATATCCTAACCCAAGCAATCTGTTGCTTACAGTTCAGGGCAACCACGTCGTATCAAGCACCCGAGCAGCTTCCTTTGAAGTTAACTCTACGTCAGGCTCAGAGTTCGGGACTTGGCAACAAGTGGCGTCAAGGTACGCTAAGCTAGATGGATACACGTATTTTGTGGAGTTGAGTTTATGGGGCTGAAAAGCTGGAAGAGAAACAAGAAAGGTGAGATGCGAGTCATAGAGGCTTTGCTAGCCTGCATCATAATCATCTCAGGTTTTACGATTTCTTATAGGCTCTCAACCTCCTATGTTGGAGCAAGACAGGCGCAAATGGAGGTTACCAGTATCAATTTGGCAGGTTTACTGGGCTCTCAAAGCCTCTTGGAAAAAGTTGAGAGACAGGAAGGTAACTGGCAGCAGGACCTGAAATCCTGTCTTGAGTCACTCCTTCCCGCAGGCACGTTCTATGAACTAACGGTATACAGCACTCTCCAAAAAAGAGACATCGCGAACATCACAAACGTCTATGGTGAGAATATTACTGCCGGGATGAATTCAGCCTCCGCAAGGAGTGTAATAACAGTATCGCTCCCAATGGCTAGAAATGAGACAAAAGAGGTCGACGCGATCCTGATACTTGACCGCTCAGGAAGCATGGGAGAGCGTCTCACTGGAGATGTCGAAACAAAGATCACGTATCTCAAAGATGCCTCCAAGTATTTCGTTGATTGCCTTAACATGTCTACCTCAAGAGTGGGTCTGTCATCCTTCAGCACAACTGCAAGACTTGACGCAGTTCTGGGAAACAATAAGGTCGCGGTTAAACAAGCAATTGACTCTCTTGTAGCCAACGGCTGGACCTGCATGGGAGGCGCGATAAGCCTGGCATCTGATGAATTTGAACTCCACCGACGAGTAGACAGTTCTTGTGCAGCTATCATAATCAGCGACGGAGTACCTAACGTTGATGCGAATGGAAATGTCGATGATAGGCTGGGGCAGCGATATGCTCAACAGGAGGCAGACTATCTCGCAAGTCTTGGTGTTGGCATATACACGATAGGTTTGGGATCAAGCAGCAATTTCAATGAAACACTACTGAAAAGTATTCAGACCGAAGGCTACTACTATGCCCCGTCTGCTCTGCAGCTTCGGGAGATCTATGATCTTATAATATCCGACATGTTGTATCACGCCAATTTCGACATAGTTGTTATGACATTGACGATAATGAGGCCTGGTAACATTTGAGAAAAGTGAGAAGAGCCAAGAAAGGGCAATTCGTCGTCATTGCAGCGCTTGGCATGGCAATCATGATGGTTTCTTTCGCAACAACGCTGGCAGGATACTCGGTTTCTCCAATCAATTTCGCCAAGAGCAACATTAGAGAAATTCAGATTCAGTCTATCTCAAATTTCAGACGTGCTTTGGCCATAGGGTTAGCTGAGGTATCACAACAGCTTGAATTCAAGTCAAGGGTCAGACAGTACTCAACGTATCTGGACTTGAGCTCTTATCCTTCGGCGAAGACTCTTGGATATAAAATCATCTCAAATTGGCAGAACCTCACACTTATGAGCTATCCGGGAGCAGGTCTGAACCTAACAACTACACCCACAGTCTTCATATGTTCATGGAACTCAACAAGTGGAATATCATATGCTGCCTCAAATATCACGCTTGACATCCTTAACTCAGGTTTCTATGGTTTTAGAGAATCTACAGTAGCCTCATTAAACCTTACCCTCCTTGAAGCGAATCAAACAGGTAGTGACACGCGCTTCTACTTCTCTCTCAAAGCAGAGAACGATAGGTCTCTGCCAGATCTAACCGAGTCTTCAATAAAGATACTCTATCAGAAACAGAATGGGAGCTGGAACACCTCTGCTCCAGCATCTACGAGCTTATTCTATCTTGGCCAAGGCTCATATATGGCCCACTTTGTGGGCGAAGAAATGGCCAGCCCGCTTCACATAAGGCTAATAGTGACAGATTCGCGTGGCATCATTGTTGGGGCACGAAACACTCCGGCGGCTGGAACAGATGTTTCTGGGCCATCAGTAAGCTCCATCACTTTGACTCCAAATCCAACTAGGGGTGTCAACACAGTGACCTTGGGAGCAACCATCAGCGATGCTTATCGTGGCTGGTCTATGGTGAAGGCCGCGAACTATACGATAAAGAACTCAAATGGAAACACAGTTCGCCAAGGTAGCATGAATCCTCTTGACGGATCATTCAACTCAGTGACAGAACAGGCAACCGCCACCATTGATGTTACAGGATGGGCAACTGGAACCTACACCGTGTATATTCAGGGAAAAGACAGTCTTGGAAACCTAGGAGACAAGGCCACAACGACTCTGTCTGTCACTCCTGCTCTGAAGATGCATGTTGAAAGCATCAGTATGTCGGTAAGTCAGCAGGGTAGCTCAGGATGGTACACTGCTACAGCGGTGATTAAGATCTTCGATGAGAATGGAAAACCTGTTAATGATGCAACTGTCAGTGTAAGATGGACAGGTTCAGTGTCAGGCACAGATTCTCAGAAAACAGACCAGAACGGAATAGTGTCTTTCACATCTCCAAGAGCTCGACGCGGATCATCTCGATTGACTTTCACGATAACAGTGACTGGCGTAACTTCAGTAGGATATGTCTACTATCCTGCGGCGAACAAACAAACGACTAATACCATACAAAGTCCATAGAAAGTAGTTGTTGATACGCACAGAAGTCTTTGATACGCGCTGCAATAACTATCATAAGAGCATAACTTTCCTGGATGAAGATGGCCGAAAGATGGCCAAATACCTGGCCGAGAAAGTCGCCTCGAAGATAGATGAACTGAACAAGAAGGAGGCCAAGAAATGAGTGCACCCAAGATTGGAGTTGTCTCATGC
>JBGOZA010000132.1:0-4106 GCA_041480025.1 Bathyarchaeia archaeon
AAGAGGAAGATGGTGAGAATAGAGAAAAGAATAGTCTACTCACCGCCATGAAGAGAATCCCCAACATAATAAGAGAAGATAAGACAGTCACCGCTCTCATTTCGGCGCAGTTGTTGATTAGCTTCTACAGTCTTGCAACGCCCTTTTACTCAGTCTACGCAGTGTCCAACCTTGATGTAAAGGACAGCGTTGTAGGCTATTTTCTATCCGCTCAGATGTTTGGCAGACTCTGCTTCAGCTTGGTCTGGGCTCGACTATGTGACAAAGGACACCATCGACAGATAATTCAGTACACAGCGATAATGTATTTGATATCACTTGTATTGATGCTTGTCTTGGGAAGGTCATCAATGCCTAAGGAGCTCGTTGAGCTCGGAGTCATAGCATCATTTGCGCTGACCGGTGCAGCCCTGAATGGAATGTGGATCGGATTGAACAACTATGTCATGGAGACAACTAGAGCCGATCGGAGACCGATCCTGCTAGGCTTTCTCAACTCGCTGAATGTAGTAACATCGATTCTTCCACTCCTAGGCGGGTTTCTGCTTGGATATCTACCATATCAGGCGGTCTTTCTGATAGCAGTCATCCCGCTGAGCCTCAGCGTGGTGATGGTTCGTAATCTGAAGACAAACAGATCAGGCAGCAATTTGATTTGAGCGTTGAATAAGAGGTCGATGAGATGGAGGGTTGGGAAGAAATCTATAGGAAAGAGGGTAGAGTCTTTGAGGAGACTCATCCCGCTATGGGTTGGCTTATGCTTCTATTCAGAGAGCGAGGTGTAACCCGCGTCCTGGACTTAGGATCAGGCTGCGGCAGACACACTGTCCTCTTAGCGGAGAACAAGTTTCAAACCTATGGTATAGACATCTCTTCTACAGGAGTAGAGATTACTAAGCAGGCACTTATTGCGAAAGAACTGAAGGCAGATGTAAGAGTCGCTGACATCTACGAGAGACTTCCATATCCAGACGGTTTCTTCGACGCTATCCTTTCGATCCAAACCCTACACCACAATACACTTGATGGAATCAAGAAACTGACAGGAGAGATGGAGCGAATCCTTTCAAGAGGAGGCTACATCTTCGTTACTGTTCCCTCCAAGATGAATCAGGCAGAGAAATTCAGACTAGTTGAGCGCGGAACGTATATTCCCTTGGATGGTAGAGAGAAGGGCTTACCTCACCACTTCTTTACCAAAGAAGAGATATTGAAACTATTCTCGAGCTTCGAAATCGAAGAAATATTCGTTGATCAGATTGAACATTATGCTTTCCGAGGAATCAAGAAGAATTAACTCTTCTCCAATACTCTTCACGCACAGGTATGCAGTGGGTTTTAGCGCGTGATAGCTAATCATAGAGCTGCGCGTGTCAAGAAGGCAGTCCTAGCACAGCTGTTTTCTCGCTCTACAAGAGTGATAGTATTTTCCTGAGCGAATATCCTAAAATCTTTTCACGAAGAGTGGTCGTGCAAAGATTTTCCCAAATCACATATTCATTGCTCGCTGTTAGCTGTCACTGTGGAGATTCAGACTCTCCACGAATCAAGACTTGAAACAGCTTTGGGAGGAAATGAATCCATGATGAACGACAGAAGAATCGTATGCTTAATTCCAACATTGAACGAGGGACCAACAGTTGGTGAAGTCATAGACAAAGCGAGAAGCTACGTTGACAGAGTAGTTGTTGTTGACGGCCATTCAAGCGATGATACATCTGAAGTCGCTATGAAACTCGGTGTAGAAGTCCTCTCCCAAGAAGGAAAAGGAAAAGGAATGGCTCTGAGAACAGCCTTCGACAAGATTGATGAAGACATATATGTCACAATAGACGGCGACGCAACATATGATGCCACAGAGATTGAGTCACTGATCCAACCCATTCTGATGGGTGAGGCAGACATGGTTGTGGGCTCTAGACTTGACGGCAAGATGGAGGATGGCGCAATAACAGGTTTTCACCAGCTCGGAAACCACGCATTCAACGCCATGATCAACGTCCTCAATGGATCACACATATCTGATTCTCAATCAGGTTTCCGCGCCATTGATGGAAAATGGGCAAAATGTTTCAGACTCCAGGCACAAAGCTTCGAGGTTGAGACCGAGATGACGATTCAAGCCTTGAAGATGGGCATGAGGGTCAAAGAGGTACCGATAACGTACAAGAAGAGGACTGGCTCACCTTCGAAGCTCAGCGGTATCGGTGCAGGGTACAGAATTGTGAAGACTATTCTCCGCTGCTCACTGAACAATAACTGAACCTCAACTAAGAGATTCTTCATACAAGTTATTGCTAGCCAATGTCTCGCCGAGCGCGCTATCAGAAGGCGCGCTTTCCTCCCAGTAATCATCTCTTGTAGAGAGAGTTCAACTTATATGGACCAGTCACGCTAGGATGGTTACGCGTTTTCGAGTCTAGAGTATTATAGGATGAGACGCATCAATTGAAAATGAGCACTCGAAGGCACGACGGGATAGGTACTGGTCAAGGTATCAGAGCTTTGCATATGAGACGGACAGTCTGCCTGATTCCGACATTGAATGAGGGTCCAACCGTCGGTGAAGTAGTACGCAAAGCCAGAAATCTAGTTGACAGAGTGGTTGTTGTTGACGGTCATTCAGATGACGAGACTCCAGAGATGGCTAGAATTCATGGTGCAGACGTCCTAGTGCAAGAAGGTTTTGGGAAAGGGATGGCTATCCGAACAGCCTTCCAAACGGTGAATGAAGATATCCTTGTGATCATCGACGGTGATTCTACATATGACGCTTCAGAAATCTATTCTCTAGTTCAGCCTATCGTAAGAGACGAGGCTGACATGGTCGTCGGGTCACGGTTAATGGGGAAGATGGAGGAGGGTGCAATGACTAGTTTCCACCGACTGGGAAACAACGGGTTCAACGCTCTGATCAACCTCTTGACAGGATCACATATTACTGATTCACAGTCCGGGTTCCGAGCGATTAAGGGAGGATGGGCGAGAAGCCTCAGCCTTGTCTCAACGAGCTTTGAGATTGAGACAGAAATCACTATGAAAGCTTTGAAACATGGGCTTAGAATAACTGAGATACCAATATCCTATAGAAGACGAGTGAAAACAGTCTCAAAACTAAGTGGATTCAAAGCCGGCTGGAGAATCTTAAAGACCATTATAAGATGCTCACTAGAGAAACAAGATGAGAAACCTCTAGTTGAATCAAAGAACTAACACAGAGTCATATCATCTTTTAATATCCTTGATGTCTGATTCGTAACGGTTTAAAATACAGTCAGTCCTCATTCAGGTCAGTAATACTCTTGAAGCGTCCTGATCATAGCGGCTGGTTGAAGATTTCGGGTCTAGTTGTAGGAGTAATCATAGTAATAGCCATATTCACAATCCTGTACCCTCGGAACCAGGAACAGTTCATGTCAATGGCTGTCCTGGGAGAATACGCACAAGCCAGCAACTATTTCCCAAACAATTCAACAAGCATAACTACCCAGACGCAGGTCCAATGGCATCTTCAAATATACAATCACATGGCCACGAGAGAGAACATTGTAGTGAAAGTGAGTCTTCTAAACTCCACTGACGTCCCTCCAGACGACTTGTACAAGACTCCAAGCATGCCGACATCTAATCTCGCTTCTTCTGTTTTCATGCAGATTCCTCTAACACTTGCCCCAAATGAAACTCGACTAGTACCGTTCACATTTAGAATAGCTGAGATAATTCCAGCGGGCTCTTCTCTAAGAGTCACCCAGATCGAAGTAGGCTATCACCTATACATCGTGAACACAAAACAATCCAATGGGACGCAACTTAGACTTGTTTTTGAACTGTGGTCATATGATTCCTCGAACGAACTCGTCTTCTCTTGGAAAGCTGAAAGCGAAGAAGCAAGTAGACATATAGTGTGGAACCAGATGTGGTTCAGAGTAACCACATAACGCGCGCTATTGTGGAGAAGGTCATCTCATCGATTTGCTATAGCGCTAGTTTTCACATATAGTGACCTACCGATTCAGAAACCACAAAGCCATACTGGAAAAACGATCCGCTTCAAATCCTAGACAAAAGAAATCAATCAATAATTGAGGAGAGTCTTGAGTGAGTTA
>JBGOZA010000133.1:0-4028 GCA_041480025.1 Bathyarchaeia archaeon
GCGGATAAGTGACTCAACACAAATGCATGGAAGCTGGAAGAAAGACATATTGATAACGTACCAGATCACGAAGGTGGGTACAGCAACCCGCTATTGTTTTCGCGCATTTTGTATTGATAAGAAGGAAATCAAGAATAGAATAGTGATTATGAGAAGATTGGTTCGGAGGTAACAAAAACGAAGATTACGCTCAGCAAAATGCTCAGCATTGTCCTTATTTCCTCTTCAATAATATACGCATATGAAACCCTGATTGCAAATTTCAATTCGCTGATTTTCATGTATAACGGCGTGAATTTGAACGCCTTCACGGACTATTTGGCTGCTTCTTTAGCGCTTTTCGCAGCAGGTGTGATGATGCTGATTACAGAGAGCGTACGAGCACCACTGAAGAGGAAAACGCGATAGCGCGTGGCTTAGACTTTAGCCCCACACACATCCACACACATTAACTGACTCACTATTTCCAATCCTTCTTCTCTTTCGAAAACTGTCTCTCTGATCCTCTTGCCCTTATTCACTCTCTCCTATACACTCTCTCTACACACACAAAAACACACACAAAACATTCCTTCTTGCTTTTCTAACGTCTCTGGATTGGTAGAATGCTTAAATTGGCTTGCCTCATTTTTTGGCTCAGTGAATAATATGCCTTTGGCGATCCCTGAATCCATGAAGGAAGAACATGAGGAACTACATCAAGAATTGAGAAAAGCCACAGAGATGCTGGGACCAGTTGGTCAAGCAGCAAAAAAGGTGGCTCAAATCTTTCATCTCCACTTCGAGAAAGAGAATGAGATAGCGCTCCCAGAAATCGGCGTCGCAAGGGAACTAGCAGAAGGCAAAACTTCTCCAGACTTCGCAGCAGCAAAGGAACTATGCGACAGATTTAGCGTAGAATACCCAAAGATGCTCGAAGAACATGTGAGTATTATGAAAGCCCTAGATGAACTAGAGGAAGCTGCTATGACAGCCGGAGAGCGAAGTGTTGTAGAGTTTACAAGGAAGCTGATACTACACGCGAAGACAGAGGAAGCACTTACCTACCCTTCAGTCATCATGATTGGCAAACTTTGCGCGAGCGCTATGTCTGGTGATGTTGTCATGGCTTCTCTCGAAAATAGGTTTACACTAGAGGATTTGAGGCAGTACGACGGCAAGAATGGTAAACCCGTCTACTTTGCCTACGAGGGTAAGGTCTATGATGCGTCAGATAATCCTCTCTGGACAAGTGGTGATCATCAGGGAATTCATAGGGCCGGACATGATTTGACGAACCAAATGGATTCAACAATCCATGGTGAAGACGAGTTGGCTATGGTCAAAGCTATTGGTGTACTTGTCGAAACATCAGAAAACATAGTCAAGGAAACCCAATTGAAATACGCGATTGAAGTTAACAGAGAAGGATGCATAGCATGCGGAGTATGCTATACTACGGATCCTACTCATTTCGAGAGCGGCGATGAAGGAAAATCGAAGGTTGTAGGTGGAACATCAAATGGTAAGTCATCAGGAAGCTTTGATGATGACAAGATTGAAGATGCCAAGTCTGCCGCTCTTGCTTGTCCAGTAAGCGTCATAACGGTCAATGGAGCCTAACAGCGCGCGCTTGGTGTTTGATGATTCGCGCGCGATCGTACAGCGATGGTTTTTCAATGTTAAGTGATGGTTCTGCGACACTTTTGCGATAGGTTCGCGCGCTACGTCAGTAGTTCTTATAGAGAATCTTGCCATCAGTTCCAAGTACAGTGATTTGCTCGACGTTAACAGCGGTAATCATTGAACCACCAACGCCAGCTTTGTAGAGAACGTTGCCACTTGCGCCGAACAACGTAAAATTCTAATCTAATAGACAACCAGTATCACTTACGTGAAATCAATGTCATTCGTCCTAGATGTTCAAACGATATCTGTTGTGATTGCGTCGGTAAGTGTAATTTTCAGTGCTGTCTACTACATGGTAGAAACTCGCCATCAACGTAGAACAAGGCAAACGGAGAACATTATCAGTCTTTCTCCATGGTTCAGAATGGACGCGAAGGATATTCAAGAAGCAATAAGTAACGTGTGCTCCGCAGAATATACCGACTACAGAGATTATCTTGAGAAATACGCTGGAAAACCTCAGCAAACCTCGCTTAAACTCTTGGGGAACTATTTTGAAGGTGTCGGTTTGCTTGTTAACATGAAACTGGTAGAAATGGACATAGTCTTCAACTTCTGGGGTGATGTTGCGGAATCTATTTGGAACGATAATGAAGAATTGATTTATGGAATGCGCAAGGATTCAGGTACTCCATATACGTTTCAGTATTGGGAGTTTCTTGTTAAGGAGTTCAGGAAAAGAAAAATGGCGCTCAACAAGAAGACCTGATGAGAAACAAAAATATTATTCGTTAGCACACGCTTCAGTTGATCTATAGTATCCTCCGGGAAGGGTTCAAGAATCTTCTTAGTGGTCGATCATGAAGCCAAGGGTATTATTGGTTGGCTATAATGGGGCAAATAACACAGGAGCTGAAGCGAAACTCTTAGTCAGCATTGATGAGATACGTTCAGTTCTGGGGGCCGACACACATTTTACCGTGCCTTCTCTGAACGAGTTGAATCTACGCAGATATCTTTCTGAAAGCCCTACTCTGAAGATTGAATCCGTCAGACCATCTTTATTCTTTCTGGACGCAAGAAGATTCGTGAAACATAACGATTTGATCATTCTTGTTGAGGGGAGCTGCTACATGGATACATGGGGTTCACCCTTGCTTTGGTGTTATTTGCTAGCAACCAGATATGCGCATTCTATGAAGAAGCCTTGCGTCGCTTACTCAGTTGACGCTGGTTCTGCTGGACGTCTTAATAGTTGGCTTATTCGGCGGGAAGCTAGCAAGACCAGCCTCATATTGGCGAGGACTCAGAATGCTGCTGAACGACTCAAGAATTGGGGTGTGAAGGCTCCGATTGAAGTCACAGCGGACAATGCCTTCGCATTTCAACCAAACCCTCAAGACCACGACCTCCTTAGACAAGTCTGGCCTGAAGCATCTCACGTTGTGGGAATGGCTGCTGAGGACATTTATGTGTGGCCTGTCCACATCAGACTTTGGGATCGAAAAGAATACTGCTACAGATGGCCTTACTACTACACGCACTCTAAGGCAAGCCGTGAAAAAAGTGATCTTCTCGCCAAAGTGTTGGCGGTGCAGGCTGACGATATCATAATGGAGTATGACAAAGATATCGCCCTTCTAAGCATGGAGGGCTTGGACGCAGGCTTCGCCAACAAGATTCAGGGCTTGATGAAGCACCCTGAACGAACAAAAGTATTCACTTCCTCAGAGTATAACGCTTCACAAATGACCAGCATACTCAGAAATCTAGAACTGCTCATAACCTCGAGGTATCATGCAGGAGTGCTTTCCCTCGCAAACCAAGTTCCTCAAACCGCGATAGGGCATGACCTTAGAATCAGAGATTTCTACGCTGACCTAGGAATGAGTGAGCTGTTCACAGACCACGAAGATCCACTCAGATTCTGGGAACTGAGTAACGACGTTGGCGATGTTTTCGACCATTACGATTCAGTTAAAGAAAGACTGAAAAAAGGGTATGAGCAGTACCGAGAACGCGAAAAACGCAACCCTAAACTGCTCAAAGCCTTTCTTGAAAAGAACTATCCTCAGTGGCTAAATTGAAACGAACCGTTCTTCTCACTGGCGCCAATGGATTCGTCGGCACGCAGATCGCACGCCGTCTTCTCCAGAACCAGGATGTGACTCTTCTGGCCTTGGTCCGGGCAGCCAATGCAGCAGAAGGATCACGAAAACTTGCAAGAGATTGGTGGGACTGGCCAAAACTCGTCAATTCAATCGGAGCTGGGGTCAAAGTAGTCTGCGGCGACGTTGGTTCCCCCCATTTAGGATTGAATGAAGAAGATTATGCTACCCTCGTTGAAAGTGTGACTCATATCATTCATACAGCGGCTGATTGGCGTCTTGTCTCACTCGACGAGATTAGGAAGACCAACA
>JBGOZA010000134.1:0-4020 GCA_041480025.1 Bathyarchaeia archaeon
AGATCTGGTTGCTCAAAGGCTGCTCTGACGATCTCCTTGATCTCGTCATATTCTTCGGGGTCTGCAGGTTTCGCAATCATCTCGAAATCAGCATTCAAGCTTCTGTATGATCTATGATATGTAGTTTCTCAGCGTGCGCTCCCAATATTTTCTTGGAGGAGTTCCTGTGGCCAAGGGTGTTCTGGTTGGCTTGACGGAAACAATAAATACCAATATGCTTTATGAAGCACATCGCTTGGAGGCAACAAACGTGAAAATTCCAAATACCAAAGTACTAGCAATCATTGCCATCATCGCGGTCGCTGGCCTGGTGGGAGGCTATTTCCTATGGCCTAGACCCGCGACACGGCTAATAGTATCAACAACAACGAGTCTATATGAAACAGGCTTCCTCAGCGTTCTGAAAACGAATTTCGAGCTGACCAACCCAGGTTTCAATGTCTCATTCATATCGCAGGGAACAGGGCAGGCGATAATTACTGCGCAGAATGGGGGGGCCGATATGATATTGGTCCATGCTCCATCAAGCGAACTGCCTTTCCTTAACAAAAGCTACGGAGTGAACCGAAAGATCATAGCCTACAACTTCTTCCTGATAGCCGGTCCAAGTAATGATCCTGCCCAAATAAACGGAAGCACACCGCTTGACGCATTCAGGAAAATAAAGGTGGCAGGTGAGGCTGGAAACGCGACTTGGGTGTCCAGAGGAGACGGCTCAGGAACAGAAACCAAAGAAAAGGCTCTATGGGCAGCAGCTGGAATAAACTACACTCAGATTAGCAAGGAATCTTGGTACGTCAAAGCAGCAACGGGCATGACGGCAACGCTGCAAATGGCCAATCAGAAGAATGCGTACACGCTCTCTGACATGGCTAGCTACACGAACAACTACAACAAGGGAAACATTCAGCTCAAGAACTTAGTTTACGGTGGAAAGGACTTGTTGAATGTCTACAGTGCAATTGCCTGCAACCCTCAGACACTTACCAACGCGAAATTTGACGCAGCTATGGCTCTGATAAAATATATGGTCTCCGATGCAGGTCAGAGTCTATTCAACAGTTTCGGCGTACAAGAATACGGTGCTGCAGCATTCAAACCCTGCGTGCAGATATTGAAGACCGGAACACCATCTGACGTAGCCCAGATGATAATCAACTATGCCTACTTCAAGAACAGTACTGGCGGACTAACGGAGTGCCCATCTCAGTGGAGATACAACGCTGGAAGCCTCTACAGCTAGACTGGTATGCAATTATCATTCCATTTTCATCTTCATCTGAAGTGATGCAAAACGTGGTTAGGATATATCTGGAACGGCTTAGTTGAAGCCTTTCGTCTCATAGTTACCGGAGACCCAGAGCTAGTTGAGATCACTCTGAGGGCTCTTCAAGTATCATTCTACGCCATTCTTCTGGCCTCGCTGGTCGGGGTCCCAATCGGCGTAGTCATCGGGATGAAAGAGTTCCACGGCAAGAAGATGATCAAAACCATTTTTGCAACCCTTATTGGGGTACCAACCGTGTCTCTCGGGCTCCTATTGTTCATTCTGCTAGTGAGAAACGGCCCTTTCGGCTATCTTGATCTTCTATACACTGTACAGGGAATATCTATTGGAGAAGCACTTCTGGTGATTCCAATAATCGTGAGTTTCACCACAAGTGCAATAGAATCAACGGATATTCGACTCAGAGATTTGGCTCGAACACTAGGCGCATCGGAGATGGACACCTCTATCGCCATAGTTCGTGAGGCATTGGAACCAATGGTATTGGCAGTGGTCGCAGCTTTCAATCGTGCTTTTGCTGAACTGGGAATAGCAATGATGATTGGGGGAAACATTGAGGGATATACAAGGGTTTTGACAACCGCAATATCTCTTCAGACAGCTATGGGCGAAATCCCACTCAGCATAGCTCTAAGCATAGTCCTCATGATTGTGGTCTTCACGCTAACAATAGTAACTCGCAATTTCGACTTCATAATCAAAGTCTTCAGGAGGAAGACCCACGTCTAGATTCTACAAGCTTGACAATGTTACGAAGAATTACGGGAACATTGAAGCCCTGTATGGTCTAACCGTTGATATCGATGATGGGCCTGTTGCTTTACTTGGGTACAGTGGTGCTGGAAAAACGACTTTACTAAGGATTTTGGCGGGACTTGAAGCGCCTACAACAGGAAGCATCACATTCCAAGGTTTGGAGGTTACTGAGAAAAATGTTTCCAGCCTCCGTCGAGAAGTGACAATGCTTTTCCAGGAACCAGTACTGTTCAACAGAAGCGTCTTGGAGAACGTCATGTACGGGCTCATGCTGAGAGGAATAGATAGAGATGAAGCAGTAGAAAGATCCTGTAGGACCCTAACCAACTTAAGACTCGAGGGATTTGGTGATAGGAAAGCAGTCGAGCTTTCTGGCGGGGAGAAGCAAAGGGTTTCACTGGCTCGGGCGTTGGTTCTGCAGCCGAAGGTTCTGCTCTTGGATGAACCTACATCAAATCTTGACCCCGCAAATGCTACCGCAATCCTAGCAGCGATTCGTGAATTTGCTGCCAAAGGCCTTGTAGTCATATCTACCCACAACTTCCTGGATGTTAGGAGATTGGCGAAATGGGCAGTATACCTCGAGAAAGGAAGGATAGTTGACAAAGGGACTATCAGTGATCTGCTAGACAATCCGAAGGACGACAGAGTTGGAAGATTCGTTCATGGTGAATTCTGATTAAAGCCAACTGCTACCTGCTACGACTCAAACAGCTGCAATAGCCGACGCGCGCTCATTCCCCCCTCCCTTCGGTCACGAACAGGAAGTTCTCATGAAGTTCTAACAACCATGAGCTTTGCGAGTTTTTGAAGAACCAGAAAGCTTCCGTTGCTTATCGTGCTTCTTTGGCGTTTTGAAGAACTAATGTGCTCTCTGTTCTGGACTTAACATATAAGATACAGAATGCTAGCTAACTATGATCTGAAATGGAGAAAAGAGCGCTTGGAAGAACAGGACATAAGAGTACGTTGATAACTTTGGGCGGCGCGAGCGCAAGCCAAAAGACTCGAAGAGAATCTGACAGGCTCATTAAACTAGCTCTAGATCATGGAGTGAATCATATTGACGTTGCACCAACCTATGGTGACGGTATGGCTGAGACTATTCTCGGTGAATGGGTCAAGGAATATCGCAAGAATCTATTCGTGGCATGCAAGACGCAGCATAGGACTAAGAAAGCGGCTGCAGAGGCGCTAACCAAGAGTCTAAAGAATCTTAGGACTGATTACTTTGACCTGTATCAACTTCATGGACTTGATGACTCAGCGGGGCTTAGAACTGCGTTGAGTGAGAATGGTGCTATTTCTGCCATCCTAGACGCAAAGAAGAATGGTTTAGTCAAGAATGTTGGCATAACAAGTCACAATCCCGTGAATATTCTAAAGGCTCTAAAAAGCTTCGACTTTGACACAGTGCTTTTACCCGTTAATTATGTTCTACATGCCCACCCTGAACCTGAGAATGATTACGAACCAGTTCTCGCTTTGGCTCAAGATAGAAACCTTGGAGTAATAGCAATGAAATCTGCTGCAAAAACACCGTGGCCAACCGAGGAAAGACCCTACAACACTTGGTATCAGCCATTCAACACTCAAGATGAGATAGATGAAGCACTTTGGTTCACGCTATCTCAGCCTGTAACTACTGCAGCGAGTTCCTCTGATACTCGAATAGCAGAGATGATGATTGATGCAGCTGAACGTTTCACACCGATGAATAGTAAGAAGCAAGAAGAGCTAATGCTGAAGGCTTCAACGATTAAGCCTCTCTTTCCAGAGCAAGAATAAGTCGATAAAACCTATTATAGCCCAAGCCGTCGTTTCTTACAGCCTAAAAGGGGTTAACGACCTTACTTGGCAGCAGTCGATGTTGAATCCATAACAAAATCGTTTGGCTCTAAGATTGCAGTGAGTAACCTAAGCCTGAAGATTGAGGCAGGCGAAATTCGCGGGCTACTGGGACCAAACGGTTCCGG
>JBGOZA010000135.1:0-3962 GCA_041480025.1 Bathyarchaeia archaeon
GACAACAATTGGCGCACCCTTGAAGCACAAGCTATGCTGACTGCCATTGCGGCAGCATTGATCTACGGGCTTACTGATTCGTCTGGAACCGTGGCATTATCTCTTTGGAGAAGAGTTGGAGGTCGTTGAGGCTTGAGAATCTGAACGTAATGAGACCAATTCCTCTATTCTTGTATTCGTTGATCTTGTATACCGCATCTTCTATTGAACTATCTGTAGCCAAGCTACTCAAATTCATTGATGTTGCTTTTGTGATAGCGTTGTAGTCTCTCCCCACGGCTTCGCAGTGTCTTTTAAGAACAGATAGTTTGTGTTCCAGTTCACTCAGATCTGAGGCAAACAAGTGGCTGATATCAGCATATTTGGCTGCTATTCTGAGCGTCACCTTCTCTCCTGATCCACCGACCAGTATTGGGATAGGCTTTTGGAATGGTTGAGGCGAGTTAAGCACGTTGCTGACTGTGTATAATCTTCCTTTGTAGGTTGTATACTCCGAAGTGAACATTGATTTGCAGATCTCGATGGTCTCAAGCAGTCCTTGCAGTCTTTCCTTTGTTGATGGGAAACCTCCCATGAAACCCCTGAACTCTTCTTCGTGCCATCCAGCTCCAATTCCAAGGATCAGTCTTCCACCGGAGATGATGTCTACTGTCGTAGCCATTTTGGCTAGGACTGTTGGTCTTCGATAAGCATAACATGTAACGAGAGTAGCAAGTTTGATTTTGCTTGTTACAGCGGCTAGCGCCGCTAACGTTGTCCAGCTTTCTAGGGGGTGATTTCCTACTCCGCCTGGGTTTCTCATGTTCATGAAATGGTCTGTTACTGTAAACAAGTCAAAACCTGTTTCTTCTGCTGTTTGACAGATTTGTTTTGTTTCTTCGAAGTCTCTGCCTTCGGGCGGTGCATGTATTCCGAACAGAATCTTTGTTGACATTGAAATATTCATTCTGCGAAGGCTTGGGTTTAGCTTTTCTTTTTAGCGCGCGTATGGTGCATGGAGAGAAACAGGAGTACTTTCTATCTATTGGCGCTCGCCGGATTGAACTGAGTAGATAGTGTTGATTTCACAATAGGAAAACAAGGAATGGGTTGCCTACGAAAACTCTTTTACTCACAAGGTCATACTCGCATCTACCTTAACCAAGAGTAATCGGAATTGTCTGAGAAAAGAAATGAATGCATCATAGAAACCGATGATCTGAGAAAGCAATATGAAGTCGGGGGCGTTCCAATAAAAGCCCTTGATGGAGTAAGCCTCAAACTGAGACGAGGAGACTACACCTCAATAATGGGGCCTTCCGGTTCCGGTAAGACAACACTCTTCAACATGATAGGAGGCCTTGATCGCCCAACTCAAGGAAGAGTTTTCATTGATGAAGTTGAGATTTCAAGACTGGACGCATATGAACTGGCTTGGCTTCGTTGCCACAAAGTAGGTTATATTTTTCAAACATTCAATCTGCTTCCTGTTCTTACTGCTCTTGAAAACGTTTCTCTTCCAATGATCTTTGCAGGCACGCCAAGAAAAGAGCGCGATAAGAAGGCAGCTGAAATCTTGAACATGGTAGGACTTGAGAAACGCCTCCAGCATCGTCCTTCAGAACTATCTGCCGGTCAGCAACAGCGAGTGGCACTTGCTAGAGCCTTGGCTAATGATCCCTCAATAATACTCGCTGACGAACCTACGGGAAACCTTGATTTCCAGACAGGCCATGAGATAATTCAGCTACTAAGAAACATAAACAAAGAACGCGGAGTAACGATAATAGCGGCTACTCATGATCTCAAGATAATTGATGTAAGTGATTCAGTCATATACATGCGTGACGGAAAAATCGAGAAGATTGATGATCGGCAATAGTGGTCTGAGATTCATTTCCTATGAGCGTCCCAGTCTACTATCTTCATCCTGACGAATGTAACTTTTCGCTCAACGGTTTCCTTATCAGCATTGGCACAAATCAATGTGAGTGAATACGTGTCTTCTCCTCTTTGCTTGAGCGCAACAAGACTGAATGGAGAAGACCCTATGAAATCCCCCTGCCCAAAGAAATAGTTGAATGACAGAGTCTTGGTATTGGTTTCATGGTCTAGTGCTTGGGTCTCAGTTGCTCTCCTTCTGACAGAATCGATATCTGCCCCGGGATATACAGCCACTATGTGGTTTGGGATGACCTCTTTCATGTGGGCGAATAGAGCGTCTACTCCATCTCCATGTAGCCTGATTGGCATCTGAAACTCGAGCCTTCCGCTTCTCTCAACTACGTTGCTTTCGCCTGTCCATTTTCTCAGAGCAGAAGGAGTTATTGCAACTGAGGATCTCAGAGCTATTCCTGTTCCCACCAAGACAGCTGCTATGGCAACTCCCAGTGATGCGAAGCTCCAGACCGCTGAAACCTTCTCTCTGACCTCGACTAAAACAGATAATATGAGTAGTCCACGATAGCTACCGAGCCCGAGTAGATATCCTACGCCTCCACCAACAATGCCTATGATAGCTGCCTCTGCCATGAAAATCCCGCCTATGTGTGAAGGATTTAGGCCAACGGAGGAGAGAATTCCAATCTCCTTTTTGCGTTCAAACATTGAATTGAGCATAGTAATGATCACGTTCACCATTACGATTACCCAAGGAATCATTACTGACAGACCTTTTGCCTCTGTGTACCCTCCAAGAACGACTTGGTTTGCAACGCCAGCGAAGGAATACCATACGGACAGGTCTCGCTCAAGAGCAATCTGGCGAGACAGTGAAGGTGCTGAATTCGGGCTCTGAAGCTTGACATCTATTCTTGAGAGGGAAATCGCACCGAAGATTTCTTGAGCTGTCTCATAGTTCATGACGATCACTTCTGCGGGTCGACAAAGTTCAACAACGATGGTTGGTGGGCTACCCGGTGCACTTGTGGTTTCGACTATCTTCTGAGGTAGCAATGGTGACAAATCAATGTCTCTTATCTGGCCAAATCCAACATCATCCAAGATTCCAGCCAATGTAAACCTCGTTTCCAAGGCACCTGTGTTCAGCAGCACCTCGTCTCCTGTGTTTATGCCAAGTGATTCTGCAGCCTGTTGGGTGATTAGAACTTCATTCTTGTTAAGATCGGCAATGTAACTGCCAGCAGTCACCAAGGCGTCTATATGGGTTATGCTTGCTTCAGCACTTGGTTGAATACCCAGAACACCAAAAACATCAAGTCTTCTTGACGGATTTGCAGAAGATGATATAGTACCTTCTGGGAAAAATGTGGGATAGTTCTCGAATTTCGGAGCTACAGCCAAGACATCTGGTTTGTTCTGAAGCCATGAAATAGTAGAAGTTTCAAGAGGCACAAATGTAACGGTCACCGAGATGACTGACGCTAAAGGTCTCTTTACAAGAAGTCCTTCCGGCGAAGTGCCAGCATTGTGGGAGTTTGATGTAAGACCATATCCCGTTGAAAATGACGTGAATGTGACAAAGCTCATGGATAGTACTATGACTGATATCAGAGTTAGGCTGAAACGCAGTTTTCGTCGTCTAAGATTCCGTCTTCCCAGAGAGAAAACAGCTATGAATTTAGGGTCAGTGAATCGTGGTACCAGAAAATACGCTGCTAGAGCAATGATTAGAGCCCCAAACACATACGATAGAAATGAGTATACGGAAATCAGGCGAACTCCCGGATATGTAAAATAGAGCCCGATAAATAGGAATCCCGACAAACCGATAATTGCCAGTATTCGAGAGTTCCTCGCTTCAAAAGCCATTGAAGACAAAGCCACAACAGTCAATACTACAAAAACAGCGAGGACGGCTATTGATGACTTTGCGCTATCATACATATCTGTTATTCTGCGATTGACTTCTATGGTCCTAAGATATGCGTCACGTAGGTCAGCATATGCTGCATCATAGGAAAAGGCAGCAGCTTCTATGCTTGCTTTTGCATCAAGCTGTTTTATCTGAGCAAGATCTTGCC
>JBGOZA010000136.1:0-3892 GCA_041480025.1 Bathyarchaeia archaeon
AGCTAAATTATTAATCAAAGTAGCAATCTGGCGCTCCACAAATCCAGGCATGGAATCTCATCCTCATTATCTTCTTGGATTTTGGAAACTTAAAAACTGTGGGTGGGGGCTAAACTTTACCCCCAACCCAACCCAAAAAACGAAAGCGCGCGCTAGAAAAATAGCCCTCTGACGCTCCCCAATACCATTACATTTTCCATCCCGATGAAGGCTGATTCATCTGAAAGCCCTGTTGAGACCCCGACAAAAGGGACTCCTGCTCTTAGTGCGCACAAAGCATCCTCAATTGTGTCACCAACCATTATTGTTTCGCGAGCGCCGACACCTAGAATGGACATGACTAGTAGAAGAGGTTCCGGATTGGGTTTCGTCTCTTCAGTATCATCCCTGCCAATTATTATGTCGATAAATGACAGCAATTGAGTTCTTCTGAGGGCCTCTATTGCATAGGTTCTGCACCCTCGAGTTATCACGCCAACTCTTCCTCCTCTATTTCTGATTAGCCTAAGTACCTCGTCCGTCCCCACAATTCTCTCCGTTTTGTCGACATTTTCTAATTCGACTCGATCCCAAACGCTGGTTATTTCAGCTAGGACTAGAGAATAGGGTAGTTCGAGCCTTCCTTGAACCTCGCGTTCTCTCAGTTGGCTCACAATCTCATAGGTTTTCATCTTCTCCGACAGGTCGATGGTTTCTACACGTAGTTCGCGAAGATGCTGGAGGGTCTCCTGCTTGAGTCTAAGGAAATCTATTGCTGACTTGACCAAGGTTCCATCTAAGTCAAATATGAAGGCTTTTATCTTCGAAAGATCGAATCCGGAGTCATTTTTGATGCCTGACACGGGCGTACGAATGGGAACAATGAATCTCTTGAAGATATAGGTTTCCTCAGACGAGAAATAGCGCGCGCTCTACGTAACTTTGCTTCAGAATGTCTTCTGCACCGCCGCCGTCTCTTACACGGCGTGCCCGTTATTCCTTTTGTTCTGAGTTATGTTCTGCGCTAGCGCGCAGAGCATAGCGCGCGCTAATTGGAGCAGCCATAGTAGAGTTGGACGCTGCTCTGGCCATTCTTCGAGGTAGGAGAAAATAGGCAATATAGGAGGCATCGGCGTCAGCGAGCGCGCCGTTTAGATTGAATTGATGTGCGAACCTGAGTTTTTCGTTTAGCTATCTTAGGTCTTCCTAGAGGGCTCTTTATGTACTGTCCTGATTCGATTTCTCTATACGCGACTCGGAGCTTGCCTTTCACCCAGTATTCTTCTCTTCTCCAGGCAATGAGGTCTTTGTGTTCAGGCAGTCCAAGTTTCTCTGTTTCAAACGCACCAATAGGTTGTTTCAGATTTTCAGGGTTCTGCGCTTGTTCATCAACTGCTTTGAAGATCAGATCATTTCTATCTTGTTCTGGTTCAATTGTTGCTGGAAGCTTCTCTAAAATTGGTTTTGAAGCTCTGAACATTTCTGAGCCGCTTATGAAGCATGTTATTGAGGCAACAGATCCAAGCAATAGGAAAGCACTGAGTATTGACTGGTCGATAATGCCTGAAGGGTTTTCCGATATTAATCCTGTTGTTGGAAGGAGTATAGCGAGTAATGCTAGTAACCATCCACTAACAGATATGATTAGGATTGTGTCAATGGCTTTTTTAAAAACAGTCATTTTCGCTCTCTATCGAGTTTTCTCTTAGTAGTGAATTTGAGGTTGAGATTCATCTATTTCCATTATGAACCAATAGTATTGACTATTCTTCAATTCAAGTTTGAAATCAATGTATAGTATGGATTTAGCGTACGTAACGATTTCATATGAATGCTGTGAACAGATAATCGGAAGGAAAAGCTGTGGAATATACTAGAGGAAGCTTGCTTAGTATTCTGTTGATAGTGACAAGCATAGGAATCGCAGGAGTCACGGCATACGTCTATCAAACAGGTCAAATGACCGCAGATCAGAATGTTCAGAACATCGCCACAATCACTCTGAAGAACTTTGCACTTGGAAATATAGAGGAAGGCCAAACACTGACTTACACCAAGTCAGAAGTCCCAAGCCTAGGATCAGCAATAGCGGTTCCAACAACAAAAGCCAACGTCTATCTGCACCTCTCCAGTAATTTGGCCAGTCAAGACGCCTCATACACGACATACGATATAGTAGTGAAATACGCCTCAGTTCCAGTTGGGTCCACTCACGCTGCTGGTGACACTGCTACAACATTGACTCTATCACAGCCGGACTCAGCTGCAATTAACCTTGACGTCAGGGGCTTTTGGGTCTTCGATTTGGAATTGACCACCTCTGCAAGATCAGTCAGCGTTGACACAGCTACAACAGTCACAATCACAGTAACCGCTGAAAGCACATGATCAAACAAGAAATCCAAGAAGTTCTCTCGCCAAACACATGCGCGCGTTTCTTGGGAGGATATATGTTGATCTTGGGGTATGGTAACTGATGACCAGAAGAATAGGCTACATCTTCTTTGTAGTTCTATTTGTAGCTTGGTTCTATCTTATCATCCCAACTGCTTCAAAGGCCTTTGGAGTATTCTCTTATTCAAGTGGAGACGTCACGTCTCAGAAAATTATTGAACTAATCATCATAGGTGCGGCTGCTAGTATTACAGGTTTGGTGCTTGGACTAAAGGAGACAGGAGTATTACACTTCAAGATGAAGGTACCTGGAAGGATAGTATGTTCTTCTCTGGTACTGGGTCTGTTCTTGTTTGTAGCATTCGTGACTCCTTCGTATGCATATGTCTATGAACATGGAAGGCAATACGCCACACAAACAATCATAGACACTGATTTCTATGATGGTTTTGAGACTGGAAGCTTCAATGCTTGGTCCGGCACTTTCATCATGGGTGGTACGAAAGCCACAATTGTCTCAAACCCGTGTTACAGCGGAAACTTCAGTGCACAATTTAGCGTAGCCTCTCTTAACTATGTCAGAAGAGCATACGCCTATCAGAATCTGCCTGGACTAAGTGAATCAGCAGCGAATGCATATGTATACATCACTGATGGTTTGCCTCTTTCTAGTGGTCAGAACATGTGGCTTATCCAGTTTGAAGGACCAGTCGGAACTGTCTTGGCGTCATTTGGCATCAGAGGAGATGCATCTGGATCTCACTGGGCGGTACAGTATGGCAATTTCCCACCCGGCCTAGCAGAATCATCTGTCCCCGCTCCGGTTGAGGGACGATGGTATCAGCTCAAAGCATACTTTACACATGCATCCATAGGCAGAACAATAATCCTCACGGTTGATGGCGTTGAAGTCGCTTCTCTAATCCTGAACACATCTGGTTCAAGCAACATTGCTCGAGTACGCTTCGGAATGTGCTACTACAGGATGAATCTTCCAGCGACAGTATACGTGGACGACGTGACATTTGAGACATAGCGCGCGCGCCTTGGCACCACCTCGTCTCATCGCTGGAACAATTACACCCCCAATTTGTTCGGCTGCAAAAAAACAAACTAAAGCAATCACAAAACCTAAGGCGGCATAGTCTGACGTGAAGATGCTCGAAGGCATATTTCTCGAAAACATACCTAGCTGTCTAACTAAATATACCTCGCGCGCTGATTTCGCATTTTTGGTGATTGAGTCAATGGCAACTGCCTTCCAGATTCCAGATTCATAATCTGTTTATGAGCGCGCTTGTCACACAACTGCTAATTGATGCTAAGTAGCTAGTACGATGCGTCACATTGTTAGTAGAGGAGTATGATTCTTGGATTCTCAAATCCATGAGCTTATCTTAGAATGGGCGAGTAGAAGTCCTGACGCCATCGCCTTATCGGCTCCTGAACGCGTCTCGTTGACCTACGCGGGTTTGAGAAAACAGATCGAGAAAGTTGTTACGACTCTGAATTCCCTGGG
>JBGOZA010000137.1:0-3876 GCA_041480025.1 Bathyarchaeia archaeon
ATAGCATACATGCTGGGTAGGAGAAGAGCTGCGGAGTCAAGAGTATCACCTTCAGACTTCACAAGCACTCCTTCAAGTCAAGTGGCGCCACAGAGACAGGTAGTGGTCAGGTGTCCAAGATGTGGTAATGAAGTAACTTTGGAAGCTACTTATTGTCCAATTTGTGGAGCGAGTCTTCAGCCAGCACCCCCCTCGCCAAATCCTGTGCCTATCACAACAACATCGGAAGTCAAGACTGACCGTGCGCGCTTCTCTTCGCCACAAACGCCTGCTTTCGCTACTCCCGATGTCAAATATTGCCAGCAATGTGGGGCACTGAATGATGTGGGCGTCTCTTATTGCCAGAGTTGTGGTGCGATTGACTTTGGGCCTACAGCTCCGTCTAGAATTCAAAGACCCCTGGGCATAACTATAATAGGAATAATCCAAATCATTGGTTCTCTGCTAGTGCTTGTCTTTGGGCTTACTTTCATATCTTCTGGGTCATTGGGATTACTGATGTCCATGATGGCACTGTTGCCTCTAATATTCGCTATCGCGCTCTTCACTGGTCACAATTGGGCGCGGATTCTCATGCTGATTGGTGCTGTCCTAGATATTATCTCTATAACAGGAATAGTCTGGGGCGTAATTCTTCTTTGGTATCTCACTAGACCAAGAGTAGTCGCTTACTTCAAGCAGCCAAAGTAGCGCGCACTCCACTCTTGCCCTTCTTTGAAAGCGTGCGCTACTGGATGTCTGTCGGAAAGGCTCATATTGTCCAGACGGATATGATGCGAGTCACAGGGTGCTGTATTCTATGGTTAACGGATTGTATTGCGATATGGTTTTGGTCAATGGTAAGATAATCACTGTCAACGGTAGGGATGAGATCGCAGAAGCGGTAGCCGTCACTAATGGCATGATAGTCAAGGTAGGTTCAACCGAAGCTGTCTCATTTCTCGTCGGGGACGATACTCTCGTCATTGATCTCAATGGAAGAGCTGTATTACCAGGACTTACTGATGCTCACGTTCACATGGTAAGTGATGCCGCTAAGGCAGCGGACCCTGAAAGATTAGATTGTCGTGACCTTTACCATCCAGAGATTCGTTCAATAGAAGATCTTCTCAACCGCATAAGGGTCTACGCCTCAAAGAGAGAGAAGGGGAAATGGATTCAGGCCGAAGCAAGTCCAATGCAACCATTTAGGATGAAGGACAGACGTTTTCCAGACAAGAATGATTTGGACACGGCAACTACTGACTATCCTGCTGCAATTACTTTTGGCGCACACGTGACTGTAGCAAACACTCTGGCTCTGAGATTGGCAAATATCACAAAGGATACCCCTGACCCTGTTGGAGGATGGATTGAGAAGGATGATGCAGGGGAGCCTACTGGCATCCTCAGAGAAAAGGCTAGACCCCTTGTTTTGAACCTTGTTTATCCAGGAGGACGAGAATCCAACGAAGACTACATCAAGCGTGGTCTCCCTATTCCCGAAATGTCCCGCTACACGTACAACGATATGAAAGAAGGCCTAGAACTAGCTTGCCAACGATGTTTAGAAAAAGGATGTACAACGGTTCATGATGTCGTAACCTCTGCTGATCAGATCAGAGCCTATCAGGAGATGCTTGCAGAAGGCAAGTTACACATGCGGATTAATCTTCTTGTAAGGATATTTGAGTCCCAGATTAAAGCTGAGAGCTTGCTCAACCTTGGTCTTCTGAGCGGTTTTGGGAATGATTGGCTCAAAATAGGAAGTGCAAAGATAAGTGTGGATGGTGGGCTCACAGGGTGCAATGCTGCTTTCTATGAGCCGTATCTTCATGAACCAGACAACTCTGGAGTAATCCGCGTCCCGCAAGAAACATTGAATGATTTGGTTTCACGTTTCAACAAAGCGGGTGTCCAGTTGGCGATCCATGCCATGGGTGATCGAGCCTTCGACATGGTGCTGACTGCCTATGAGAAAGCACTGAGTCAGTTTCCGAGAACAAATCATCGTCACCGAATAGAACATGGACCAGCAAATTTCTTGTGCACCCCTGAGAGAACACGTAAAATGAAAGAACTCGGAATTGAGCCGGTTCCGAATATTGGTCTCTTCCTGTACTATACTGGCGATACATTACTTGAGGTTCTGGGGCCTAAGAGGATGGAGGACGCTTTTCCGTTCAAGAGGTTAATCAATGAGGGATTCAGACTAGCCAATGGTACAGACGCACCTGGATACATTCCAGTTGACCCTCTAAGAGAGATATCTGTCTGCGTTACCCGAAAGACTTGGGCGGGTCAGCTTATAGCTCCAGATGAAAGCATCTCTGTCCTCGACGCTATACGAATACATACAATCAACGCAGCATACGCTGAATTCGCTGAAGAGAAGAAAGGATCAATAGAACAGGGCAAACTCGCTGATCTAATAGTTCTTTCAAGGGATCCCCTCACTATTCCGCCGGAAGAGATCAGGCAAATCTTGGTCGACTACACGATTGTTGACGGCAGAATAGTCTACGAACGAAAACAATGAATCAGTGACTCTAGACCAGTCACCCATGTGAGAGGTGGGTGATTCTTCACCTATGGCCTTCTAGATCGTTGACTGTTGGAGGACTAGCGAAGTTCAGAATAGGAGGACGGCAGATCAGTATTGGTTCTATCCTAATTTTGCTCTATTACCATTTCTTGGTGTGTCCCGTTTCTTGCCCTACTACTTGTCTGTCACTACGGTTCCAGCATATTTGTCGCTGAACTTCTGTCTATAATCAGTCTGAATTGCTAGGCCCAATACTACATCAAGGAGTAGCAGAACCCAGTAGATTTTGCTGACATTTCTTACAAATGCTTGTACCCAAGTGGGCGCAGCACCGTTCAATGCAGTTACCTTAAGGCCCATGACCGTCTTTCCAAGGGTAGCGCCTCTGTACACCTCCATTGCTGGAAAATACAGTATGGAGAACAATCCAATGATCACTGGAAACCCGCCGAAGAAACTCATATAGTCCATGCGTCCCGCAACCATGAAGGGTATGGACAATAGTGTAGTCAAGATCGCTCCGGCAATAGCCAATATTATGGAGTCAATAATCAATGCCACAAGTCGTCTAATCCAATGACTCTGAGCTTTCTGGTCTTCAGCCAGCGATTTTATTCCACTATCGGGTAGACCCCCTGTGACTGAAGTCGCACTAACCTGAGCGCTGCCTCCTTTGGACACGGGGTTACCACAATTTGGACAGAACAATGCACCATCAGCGAGTGGATTACCACATTTGACGCAGTAAGACATCATGAATTCCTTCTATTCATTATTTCAACACTTGAGATAGAAAAAGGTTTCACGTTGGCACCAATTTCTCGCTTGGAGCACGCTCCAAAAAACAGGTGACTACTCCCACCCCTGAAGGGTGTGGGCTTCTAAGGTCTGTTTTTGAGGCAGACCCAGAGATTGTAGCCCCAATCTCATAATGTTCACAGATGCGTTCAAGTCTCTATCAACGACTAGCCCACAATATGGGCAGACATGCACCCTCTCAGAAAGTTCTTTAGGGACTAATAGACCGCATCTTGAACATATCTGCGAAGTGCCGTTTGGATTCACCAATACAACTTTAGAACCAGCTTCTTCCGCTTTGTTCCTAGTCGCATTGACAAATATGCTCCAACCAGCATCACCTATGCTCTTCGCAAGATTATGGTTCTGTTGCATACCTTTAACATTCAAATCCTCAAATGCTATGACACCAAAACGATTAACTAGCTTTCTGCTTTCCTGATGAACAAAATTCAAGCGTTTGTTTCCTATGCGTTCATGCACTCTCTAAACAACCTTCAATCGCTTATACCATGATGAAGAACCATTCTTTTCAGAAGATAGTTTTCTCTGAG
>JBGOZA010000138.1:0-3834 GCA_041480025.1 Bathyarchaeia archaeon
CTCTATTTCGTTCAAAGTCTTCATGGCAGTCTCTTGGACCTTGGCGTAATGTCGTCTTTCGCTGTAATAGTCCTCATACCCGCTTCGATATACTTGGGTAGATTTCCGGATAAATATCAACAATCGAAACCCTTCATTTTGGCATCATTTCTAGCAACTGGGGTTATCCTTTTCGTTATGTCTACGACCAGAAGCGTGTTTCTTTTCCAGGTTCTCTATGTTCTCATGAACTTGACGAATTACATTGCAGGACCTGCTACAAGCATCTTGATCGCTGAATCATACGAGCGAAGTTCCTGGGGAAAGGCGATGGGTAGGCAACGTTTTGTGGAGGGCTTCGCCCAGGCCACTGGCCTTGGTATATGCACTTTCACCGCGAACACTCTTGGCTATGGTAGTCTCCTCAGCGCCACGCCTTATCTTGTATTTGCTTCATTCTTGGTGGCTCTCGTTGCAGTACGTGATCCTCCTCTCTATATCGAACGTTTCCTTTCGCGTCTTGAAGCACCTATGGAAGATGTAGAGGCTCTGTCGTTCCGAGTCAATAGCAGAGGTGGAATATCCAAGTCGCGTTTCGAATCATCGCATTTGGGAGAAACGCCTAAGATGGGTTTGTTTGGCATAGGCATGATTCTGTTTGCGTTTGCAGCATCAATTTCCTTCACTTCACTTACAATATTCCTGACCCAGAAAGCAGGATTTTCTGCCTCACTAGTGTTTGGAGTATTCTTTGCTAGGAGTCTGGCAGAAACATTCAGCTATCTTGTCAACAGCCGGCTGGTAACAAGGAGTGGTGGAATAGCGGTGAAGGGCGCAGCTGCGACTAGAGTCATCTTAGTTCTCTCGCTTTCACTTATCCCTGCCCTGGCAATGCCTGGCTCTGTCTTACTGTCACTTATTATCCTTCCCATGGTTGCCTATTCATGGTCGCTCTACTCTTTGGGAACTGACATCATCACGGTCCAATACGCGGGTTCAGGAGGTCTAGGAGTGTACGACGCCATGGCGAGTCTTGGGAGTTCGATGGGCGGGTTCTTGGGAGGCGCATTGCCCTCCATCATAGGATTCGAGCCGCTCTTCACTGTCTCTTCATTGATATTTGCGGCTGCGCTGATGGCTTTCATCGCCAGTCGAACGTAGGCCTTGCTTGCGATTCATCACGGAACTATTAGTCTAATCATAGCAATGGTGCGAAGATTATTGACGAGACCGCAAAGGTTTTCATAAACAAACCTGAAAAACAGAAGGAAGCTGATACTGGAATAATGGCTCTCATAGCTCAACTTGGCCTTGGGTTCCTGATTGGGTTCACAGGAGCAGCAATTCCCGGTCCTCTCATGACACTTGTGGTCGCGAACGGCCTCTCAGGCAGGGGAAGATTCAGTGGGATCTTCTCCGCAGCAGGTCACTGCATAATTGAAGCAACCATTATAGCGGTGATACTGTTTGGGATTCTAACTGTTCTTGATACAGCACCAATTCGCCTGCTTAACGCCATTGGCGGTACTTCGCTGATTCTGTTTGGCGCAATACCAATAATCAAGAGGGGTAAAGCATCCAAGGTTGGCTTAAATGAAGAGAGGAATGCCCTACTTAGCGGGGCAGTACTCTCCGTATTCAATGGCACTGTACTGTTGTGGTGGGCGACTGTTGGACTTCAGCAACTCGGCTTCGCCATGAGAAGTGTTGGACTTATAGGTGCAATCTTCTGGGTAGTAGGACATTGGTCTGCGGACCTCAGTTGGTATGGTCTTATGGGATATTACTCATACAAGGGACGTAAGCTCTTCAGCGAGAACTGCTTAAGGCGAGTAGAATTGGGGAGCTCTGCAGCAATGATTCTGATTGGAGTATTCTTCGCTCTACTCTCTGTTTTCGCTTAACAACCGCCTAAGCGCGCGCTGCAGAAAATATCTTCCTTGGTTCAACACTTTTAGGTTCGAAAGCAAGTCTCTAATGATAGAATAGGTGAAACAACTGGTCATATATGTTGTTCAGAGTCTCCAAGATAAGCTCAGTGGTGTTGATATTAGACTGCGAATCCTCTCGAAGAGCAATCCTAGAACGGTGAAGACGAACGATGGGCAAGAACACATAGTGGCAGAGGCAACAGCTGCAGACAGAACAGGATCAGTGAAGATTAGCCTCTGGGATTCCCGAATCAACGAAGTCTCTGAAGGAGATATCATTGACATGAGAAATGCGTACGTGAACAGTTTCAGAGGACGACTGAGACTGAATATCGGGAAATTCGGAACCATTGAAAAAACAGATGATTCGGGCTTTCCAACTGTTGAGGAACTGAACAGAACAAAATGGAGAAGATTCACTCGCCGTAGGATAAGTCTTGACGAACAACTCTAACCGCGTGTGGTTTCTGAGGTTAGATGATGTGAGCCCAGAATCTGTTATTGACCTTGGTGACGAGTAGAGGCACTTCGAAAGCTTCACTCAGAACTTCTTCTCTCAAGACACTATCCTTAGGGCCTTGCGCAAGAACGCCGCCAGATTTCAAAACCAAAACATTAGAGAACACTGAGCCTATTTCCTCGATATGATGAGTCACCAGGATCATAGTTGGTCCATCATTCGCCTGACCTATTGTTTGAAGCATCTCTATGAAGTTCTCACGGCTGGGAAGGTCTAGCCCCGCGCAAGGTTCATCCAGTATCAAGAGGTTGGGGTCGGGCATTAAGGCGCGTGCAATCAGTACGCGTTGCTGTTCTCCTTGCGACAAGACTCCAAAAGAAGTATTCTCAAGTTCTCTGCAGCCAAGAAAGTCTAGAATTCCTCTTGCCCTATCTAGATCGCTTTTTCCATATGGCTCCCAGAGTCCGAGACTTGCCAATCTGCCTGACAATACTGTATCAAGGGCTGAGTCTTCAGAAGGAATCTTATCCCTGAGATTCGAGCTAACCCAACCAATATGTTTCCTCAAATATCGTAAATCAATTGATCCTAGTCTGCTGCCAAGTACTGACACACGTCCACTTGTTGGCCATAGATAGCCAGCAGCCATCATAAGCATGCTAGTTTTTCCTGAACCACTATTACCGATGACGGCCCAGTGCTCCCCGCTTTTCACTTTCCAAGAAACATCTTTCAGGACGAGTCTTTCGTCTCTTGCCAGCGAAACGCCACAAAACTCCAAAACCGAAGAACTACCCACAGTCTTCTCTCTAGAGAGTGAGAATGATAAATAACCCAGAGAATTCACTGTCTTCTCCTCTTCCAGAGAACTGCCTCCTGAAACTGTTAGAACAATCGACCCAGGTGTCAGTCTCAATCAGAGACAGTAATAGCATTCTCTGGGCACGATGCAACACAGGCAAGACACTGAATGCAGTCTGACGCCCGTACAGGAACAGATTTTGGAACACCTGGATATTCAGGAAGGTTCTGAAGTTCATAGACTGCGACTGGGCAGACATTCACACATGTTGCTTCTCCGGTACATTTCTGACGGTCAACAACTACTTTGGGCATTTCACAAGACCTCTTGAAGTCTCTATTGCAGGATTCCATACCTCCCAATAAGTTTTTACGTTTTTGGTATGAATGATAAATAGGCAATTCCGATGGAAAATACTGTTAGCAGTTGGAGAACTGTCTTTCCATTTACAGCTCTCGTGGATCAAGAACGCCTCAAACTGGCCCTTCTTCTAAACGCCGTAAATCCCCGAATTGGCGGAGTTTTGATCCGAGGAGCCAAAGGAACAGGAAAGAGCACTTCAGTAAGAGCATTAGCAGATCTTCTCCCGGAAGTAGAAGTTGTGGAAGATTGCCCATTCGGCTGCAATCCTCGTGATCCCACAAACATGTGTGATTCATGCC
>JBGOZA010000139.1:0-3830 GCA_041480025.1 Bathyarchaeia archaeon
ATCTCAGAATGAGTGAACGCCAAAGATTGAGTTGCGCCATCTCTGAGCTCCTGAGAGTAACATTGGACATCAAGTCTCTTAATCAAATCCGATTCTGGCGAGGAAGAAATGGATGTAACTAAGCAAAGCCTGGAATATATCAAGGGGCGCGCGCTATACAGTTCATTTTGCAAAATGTAGTTCAGAGAGGAGAAAGGAATACCAGCAGCCTAGCACGTGGGGTGATCACAATCGAATATGTAATAGAGACGGTTAATCTGGTCAAGAGATATCCGACGAATGCCCCTCTGAGAGAGATGGGGGGACGCGGTGGCGTCACTTCCTTCAGTGGGCTAATCAGAATCCTGAGAGGAACAAAGGGTCCTTCCGTGGAAGCGCTTCGAGGGGTGAATCTCAAGATCAAGGAAGGGGAAATTTTCGGTGTATTGGGTCCTAATGGCGCTGGAAAGACAACATTGATCAAGATTCTATGCACCATGGTCATCCAAGACGAAGGCGAAGCTTACGTCTATGGCTTTGATGTTGTGAAGGAGCCTCGCAAGGTACTAAGGAATCTTCAGGCGGTTCTGCCCGAGAGCAGAGGTTTTACTTGGAGATTGACTGGAGCACAGAACTTGTACTTCTATGCATTGCTCTATGGTCTGAAGAAGAAAGAAGCGGAAGAGCGAATTGCCTATCTTCTGGAGACGACAGGGATGACGGAGCGGGCAAATGACGGCTATCAAAGATACTCGACTGGAATGCAGCGTAAGTTGTTACTCTGTAGAGCCATGCTTCAGAATTCGCCTATACTGCTCTTCGATGAGCCCACTGCAGGTTTAGATCCAGTCTCGGCGGCGGAATTTCGGGGTATGCTGCAAAAGTTAGTTGAGGGGGAGAAGAAGACCATCTTTCTTAGTACGCATAATCTGTATGAGGCGCAAAGTCTTTGTGATCGTGTAGCTATCCTTGATCATGGGAAGATAATCGCATGCGATACACCTGATAATGTTCGGTCCATGATAGTGGATGAGCAAGTTTTCACCATCAAGTTCATTGACGCAGTATTCAATAATGATCAAATAAATATTGTAAATAAATTAGAGGCAATACAAGGTGTCCACGGAGTTACTCCGGAACTGGATCATAGTGGGGGCTTCCACGGGTTATCGATCCACGTGGATAAGGACATGGATATTTCTGGCATCCTGGATCTCATCGTGAAAAGCGGTTTTAAGATTAGTCTGATAAACACTGAGGAGCCGACTTTGGAGGATGCGTTCATCAAGATTACTGGCCGCAAACCGATGCAAATAGGTGATGTAGGAGACCATAGAAGAAGGGCGTAGAAGGATGGAGCTCCCAATATGGTTAAGACAGATTATAGCTTTCACAGAGCGTGACTTCATCAGCTGGACAACCTACAAGACACTGGTATACACTCAGATCATCAACATCTTCGTAGGTGTCTTCTCATGGGGATTGAACGCTTCGTATGTGCAGAAGCCAGTTACGCAGATGTACCACACAGACTACATCTCCTTCCTAGTGGTGGGAGTAGCAATCGGCAACCTGATAATGCCTCTTGTACAAGGGGTGAACACATCCCTAAACCCTTGGACTCTTGAGACCACCCTGATGGCAAACGTAAGCACCTCAGTCTTCGTTATCGGAAATGTCATGTGGTCTTATATCTTCTCAATACTCGCATTCATACCCTACCTTGTTATCGGGATCTCTATATTCGGTGCTAGATTGAACCCAAACATACCCGCCATGATCGTCGCTTTCGCTATTTCAGCTGCTATATTGGTGGGTTTGGCTATGATTTCCACGGGTATAAGAATTGTTACAAAATCAACAGATCCCGTAACGTGGTTGATAAACATCCTCCAGAACATCTTCTCAGGAGTTGCCTTCCCAGTCGTTTATCTAGATACCATATTCTTCGCAGGAGCCTCAACGATCTCATGGTTTCTCCCTTCAACATGGGTTTATCACCTCTGTCGATTGGCTATGCTGGATAACCCTTCACTCTTAGATCCGAGTGTTCAGATACAATTCCTGCAAGGCGCTGTCTTCGCAGCCGTATTCCTTCCTCTTGGCTATAGAATATTCAATTGGGGGGTGAACAGATCTAAAAAAGAAGGAACACTTGGCTGGTATTGACTAAATTGTAAGGCAGCGCGCGCGCTCGTCATCAGATGGACTAGATTTCCGAAAGAAAACCTTAACTCTTGTCATGGCAGAATCCTGTCTCCGACAAGAGAATTGTCTGTGGAACCGTCGGTATGTTCAATACAACTGAAATCATTGAGATTACGGCTATCATAGTTGCCATAATTTGCATAGTTATTGCCTACGTCACCTCAAAACATCAGCTTCGTTCTAAGAAGGTTGGAGTAGAGAAATCCTCTGGTCAAATTCAACAGGTTGAAAAAGCTAGTACGGTAATTCAAAATCAGACTAACTATCTTTCCTCTGACACTACATCCAAGACAAGAACCATAGAAGAACCAAAACCAAAGCCAGAAACAGTAAAGCCTGAAGCACATGAACTTAATCCTGAGGACGCACTTCAGGCAATTCAGATTAGAACTGAGACAAAATTGATTACTTTACTATCCGACAATTCTGTTGTTGACCTCAACATAGAAAACGATTGGCTTACACATCTATACGGAGAAGCTTACAGCAAAGTAATCGATACTTATGCAGATGCTAAGCTCACCAATCTTGCGATTCAAGTTTATCCGTATAATGACGTTGGTAAAAGGGTCACTATTTACTTCCACTTCTATGATAAATGGTCGAATAGGCTTTGCGTTTATGCTTATAGAGAAAGGAAGCAACAAATTGAACTGTCTGAAGACATGCATTTGAAAGGGAATGACAAAAGACACGTATTCACTACTCTACCTTGGAACAAGAGTCCCGACTGGAAAAGATTCATGAAATTAGCTTACGTCAAAATGGGACGGTTTTCTGAGAAACGTTATGCCATGTACCACGTCATTGTCAGTTCGAATCAGGAAGAGTATCCCCGTTGGTCAATCATGTTCGATTGCGATTCTGCTGGTCTGACTCGGAAGTTTAGATGGACTGGTTATGGATTAGACCGCCCTGAAGAAAACATAGAGGAGTATAATTGAAATGCTGTCCTTGGAGTCCACGTCTTTTTCTCATTCCTAAGAAACTGTGCCAAGAGTAAGGCTTCTTCATCAATCAATGTCTCAAGAGTCTGTTTCTTCCCAAACTTGATTCGAGGGCGCAACCTGGTGTTCTTATCCTTTTTTCCCTACTATATCTTCGATATCCTTCTTCCTTAACGCGCTTCGAGATAGCACGTCATTCTTGAGGTCTTCAAGTTCTTTTCGCAACTGCGCATTTCCATCGGCAACGTCATCAAGGCCACGATTCAAAGCCTGTTCAGCTTCTTTATCGCCCTTCTTAATGAGTTGCACAGCTTCATTAGCGGCTGGAACCTGTGTTTCTATCACGCGCGTTAGAAGACCCATCATCCTCTGAATGTTGGCTTGGGTTCTTTCAAGCTCTTTTTCGAGTCGTTCATTTTTGTCGTTGAGAGTGTCCAATTCATCCTTTGGCACTTGATAGAAAGGCGTACCACTTGACAGGATATTGAGATAATCTAGTGCCTTTCTGTATTCGTCTTGGCAAAATCTCTCATCTTTTCCCACTTGATTATAGCCGAGAGAATCAAGCGCGCGCGCTCCAGGATTTGCTCTTTCGGGTCGGGTCATATTACAAAGAAGACTTTCCACCGCCAGCGGAATATTAGCGCATTACTTGACAAGATTCGAAAGCTTCTAGCGCACTTTACAGCGCGCGCG
>JBGOZA010000140.1:0-3819 GCA_041480025.1 Bathyarchaeia archaeon
ATTCTAGCAGTAACCATTGTGCTCGGCGGAGTGGTCGCATTTACAATAGTCTCTGTTCCTCTTTTGCTCAGGGCTATGGCAAGATTCGGACGGAAAGTTATGACATTCGCAGTCTATGCACCATCATTCTTGATCATCGGGGTCGGAATAGTACTAACGATGCTTGGAGGAGCAATCTCTGCAATAGGCATCCTCTTTGCTGCATTGGGCGGCGTCTTGTTGTTCTATCTGCTCAGATGGAGAACACATGTCAGAAATGCCGGTTACATCTTTGAGTTATCTGCAAAAGCTGTGTCATCTGAGCTGGGGGTGATAGTTCCCAGCATTCTTTACGGGTTATTCGCTCTCTTCAACGGAGCATTAGGAGTTGCAACCGGCCTATATATGACAGAGCTGCTTGACCCCTTTAACAACTCTATTCTGAGTGGATTAGTCTTCTTTCTCGTAGAGTTGGGCTTTGCATGGCTGCTATTCTCATCTATGTACATAGTGGATGGAACAATCATAGGAATGATAGATGATTGGTATAGAAATCCAACCGGTGACCATACGAGTCTTGCACGAGGATTCTCAAGGGTGAATCAAGTTCTTGGACCAGTAGTGCAGTTCGGCTTCATCATGGCTCTTCTATCAACAATAGCCAGGAGATCAAGGCAGAGCTCTGAAGAAGGCAGAGGCGGAGTCGGAGGAATACTAGTCGCCTTCCTATCATCTCTAGCTTACGGATTCATGGAGTTCGTCACATACTTCACTTTACCAGCTATGATCATTGAGGACAAAGGGTTCAGAGAGGGAATAAAACGATCTTACACCCTCATTTGGAGAAACTGGATTGATGTATTACTTTCATTCATGGGCTTAGGAACTACTTACACCCTCTTCATGGTAGCGATGCTGGCGCTGTATGGAACGGCAGGAGCTGTAGTTGGCTGGTTTTTGGTTTCTCCAGCATTGGTCACATTGACTCCTCGATTCTTCACATCAATACTCAGTGTATTAGCATTCATATTATTCGGCTTCATCCCAGCCTACTTCCTCTTCCGACCTATCAAAGTCGCATATAATACGATACTGTACGAGTTTGCAATAGACAAGGAATCAGGGCTTCAACTTCCCTCCAGAATGCCTCTTGAAATCCAGCAACAACTGGAAACTACAATCATACAAGCGCAAGCTAATCCGAGAACGCGACGATGGCCTGAACCAAAGTTCCATGATGAAGAAATAGTCAGCAAGATAACGAATGAACTCAATGAAGTCAAAACAGAAGGACTAGGCAAATACATACGAAGCGAACTCTATGGAGAAGCAAAACAAGGAACAAAAGAAGCAGGCTCAATGACTCTATTCCACGAACACCTTCACGGAATAGGAGTAAACTCAGAATTATTGGAGTCCGGTGATGCAAACACAATTAATGAACCGTGCATCAGACTTCATGACCAAAGTATTGATTTCATACAAGTGCAAGGTTATCCAGAATCCAGAGAAAAATCAGCCGCATCAAACTATCAATATCACTACGCAGTATTGATGAACATCAGAAGTCTAGAGAGAAAACTAAGCGCAGAATTAAAGTCTCCAAACTATTGGAAACTCGATCTGAACGAGAAGCGAATAGTCGACTTCCAATGGGATGGTGGAGAACTGGCAAGAGTGTTGAATGCTGACTTAGAACTGAAGCAACTGTTGCTCAACAACGGATTGGATAAACTGGTGATAAGACCTGACAGAGAACATCAATGTGTAAGAATAATCCACATGCCTGGACAATGGAGCGATATTGCAATAGGCTCAGTTAAAATCAAAGTTGGACGAGAAGTGCTCCCTGACTCAGAAGCTTTTAAAGCATACAATAGAATCGCCGAGGACATACGCAGCATCAGCGCTCTATAGAGAATTCTAGTATAGAACAGTCTGATCTTCGTCTTCAATGTACTCGAATCTTCGAGGACGCATTATTCGCCTCAAGAAAAGGAGACTGATTACTGCTGTTACAATGATTAGTCCCACATACAATAGTGTCCATGGAAAAGTATCCAGTTGATGTAAAGCCAATACGTTTCCAGAGATATCAGCACCGTAGGCCTGAGTCTCTCCGCTCGAGACTTGACCCACATAACTCTTGCTGTTTACTCCTGCAGAGGTTGATAACTCGACCGTCAACGTGTATGAGCTAACTGCAGTTCCTAGAAGTTGAATACTATAGCGCGCGCCGCGTTCGTATCCATTGTAGCGCTATCTTTGGCGACGACCATTTCCGCCCGCGCCAATTCCTTACCCTCGCAACAGACGGGCGACGATGTCAACGGTCAAAGCGGCGTTCAAGAAACCGATGGGAAGAACAATCAAACAGGCTCTCAAGAGACTGATGGGCAGAACCATCAATACGGTTTCCAAGGAGAACAAGAAGGCGACTATACAGACGCGGAGCCCCTTCCAACACAATAGTGATCTTTCGGGTTAGCCAACTAGTGTAGGGCCAAGAACACTTCTTGGTTTCCATTTTTCTTTTTCATTTCCTCAATATCTGCGCGCGCTACTCTTTCTACACACAAAAACACGCGCACTAGATTGTTCCATTCAGAGGTCTTTCTTCAGAAGAATCAGATGTCATATTCGCCTTTCTTATTATGCCGCGCTCTAGTCTTCCATACTCCTTAAACCCCGTCTTTGCGTAGAGTCCAATGGCAGAAATATTCTTGCCTTCCACGCAGATCTTCACAATTTCAAGACATCGAGCCTGCGCGCGCGCCACAACTTCTCCTCTCACATCCGCAACAAGCCTGACCTTATCACCTTTATTCATCGCATCCGTATCGTTCTTCAGAAAATCCTCCACTTCTCTTGGGGTGTTTCCCGGGAGGCAGTTCTTCTGTAATGATGGAGCGTCATCCAGTTTGGCGAGTCTTATGCTTACTGCAATTCCATCGTTTGTATCAAACCTCAACAAGCGGATTCGCCTTGAAAGGTTGAGATGTTGGCTTTCTATTTGCCTTTCCCCTACCGTCTGACTATGTACGCGCGGTTAGACAATGAATATGTAGTTCCTGACAGTAGAGTCAGTATAAAGTGGTGTTCATTGGAAAGAAAAGTGGAGAGAATCTTAGAGCGCAAACTGACCCTTGAGGGTGCAGGAGTCAAACTCAAACGAGTTCTAGGTAACAATAAAGACTCCACGCTTGACCCGTTCTTGCTCTTAGACCACTTTGGGTCAGACAACCCTAAAGACTACATCAAAGGTTTTCCTTGGCACCCCCACAGAGGAATGGAAACAGTCACCTACATGTGGACAGGCGAAGTTGAACATGCTGACAACATGGGAAACAAAGGCGTAATCAAATCCGGAGATGTCCAATGGATGACTGCCGGCTCAGGCATAATCCATCAAGAAATGCCCCAAAAATATGACGGCTTGATGCAAGGCTTTCAACTCTGGGTAAACTTGCCAGCAAAAAAGAAGATGATCGAGCCGAAATATAGAGGAATAGAAAGAGAACAAATCCCCATAGTCAACAAGAACGGTATGAATATAAAAGTCATAGCGGGCAGAGTAGATGGGACAGAAGGACCAGTTCGAGATCTAGCAATTGGCATCGAGTATTTTGACGTCGAACTAGCCCCTGGAACAGTCTTCGAGCACGCTATTGCCCAGAATTGCACAGCGTTTGCTTACGTTGTTAATGGATCAATAGAGGTTCTGGACAAAACGATAATGGAGGGACAGTGCGCAGTTTTTGATAAAGGCGATTTAGTCAAAATTGACTCAAAACTTGGCGGTCGCTTTCTGTTTGCGTCAGGCGAACCGTTGAAAGAGCC
>JBGOZA010000141.1:0-3770 GCA_041480025.1 Bathyarchaeia archaeon
AATCAGAGCAGACTACTTTAGTCATTGTTCGTGGACCCATAGGACGTCTATCATAACCCATTATTTTCACCTCTATTTGACATGACTATACATAGAATTGATTCCCGAGAAGATACGATCCCTGAAAAACAACCCACTGTACGCAATATATAGCACAAACTATTAGGTATTTCAAACGTAATACTCACGGAAGGCAACATGGCTGGGCAACCTTGATGATGCCTCTCTCATTTGTTTCATAATGTGTGCTTTCTACTAGTCCCTATTCTTCCGCTTCCCCACGTTCTGCGTCAGTGAATTCTTTTGCTTCCAGCTCAGAAAGCCCTGCTTCATCACCATGTTCCGGCTCCGCGTATGACCCCACCTCGTCTACAAAATACTCTTCCAATTCAGCCTCTAGAGCCTGTTTTACAGCTTTCTCTTTGCTTTTGACCCATTCTTCTATCTTGTAGTGAACTTCGTCTGAGTCTGGACTAACCCCGTTTTCACGTAATGCGCCAGATATTTTTTGGTCCAACATTTCTCTTTCATTGTGGTTAAGGGCGATCTTGACTTCGACCATTCAAATCACTCTTGAAAAATCATCTTCTGGAGTTCTCAATATTCACTAGTTAGGATATATGCTTAAGAATCTAGTCGATGGAGAAACCAAATCCGCACTAAGAACTGGTGAAGAGAAATAGTCGCGAGCGCGCCAATAATCCCGCTTACTCTCATTTTCGAGCGTTTAGGTTTCAGTGGCGTTACAGGTATACAGTGGGGAATACTTGCAGGCGCTGTTACCGTGCTGGCAACTGAATTGGGTTACAGGGTAGAAAAAGTCGGAAGATCCATCGTCCTTGTTCAGCACCAAGAAAATCAGCAAGATGAGCGGTTACCTAAGAAGCTGGAAATAGAATTTGTTCCGACGAGGCTTCGATACTCGTCTTTTTACAGAGTCTTCTCTAGAGAAGAATGGAACAAGCTAAGAGATGAAATCATCGAAAAGAATGGGAAAAGATGCCAGATCTGTGGTGAAACAGAGGGCGCATTGACTTTGGATGCAGTATGGAACTATGATGACGATGAACATATCCAAAGACTTGACAGCTTCATTCTCCTCTGCGAAATGTGTCACTGTACTAAACACTTTGGCTTAGTCAAAATGCTTGTAGATAGAGCTCACTTGACTATAATGAATTAATAGATCACTTCTGTAAAGTGAATAATTGCAGTAGAGAAGAATTTGAAGAGAATAAGTCCAGGGCTTTCGAAATCTGGGAAAGACGCTCAACGTATAAGTGGAAACGAGACCTTGGGAAGTACGAGCTAAGAAAGAATAGAACAGTGGACTTACCCCAAACTCGGACGCAGCAAGTTTAGGAAATTCTTAATGGATCTAGCGCGCGCGGTCATAGTCGAGAAGGATTAACTATCAATACCACAAACAGAATACTATGGCATCTCTCATACTAGACCTATATGTAAAGGATCGATGAAGCTCCCTGGACTTTCTCAAGGAAACTGGAAATCCCCATTACTCCATCGATTGTGACTAATTCTTCTTCTCTAATGTTATGAAAAGCGATAGCAGCTGAACAGGCGTAGATTTTCACGCCGAAACCCTTTGCGAATTGAAGTAGTTCGGAAATCCTCCGCATGGAACCGTTCTCCAAACCTTTCTTTGCCGATTCACGTATCCACGCGTTGGTTTCTTCACCGATTTCGTCAGCTCTATCCTCAAGGAGTCTCAAGACAGCGCCGTATGTGAAGAAAACGTAAACATCCTTCAAGTTAGCAGCTGAGATATTGGCGATAGACAAAGCATAGGAGACTCTGTCGTAGGATGCGCTGTTTACTATCAGAGCCACTTTTTCCTGATCCGTATTCTCACGTTCCAGCATTTCCGTTAGCTGCGCGCCCATTTTTCCACTAGAGTCAATACGATAGATCGCGCGCGCTATCCTTTGAGGCTTAGTTTGAGACATATATTGTTCATGTTCGCGCATGAGAAGATGATCTTAAGAAACATTTTTCATTACTGAATAGCCACGCAGCAGGATTACTCATGCGCACTAGTCTCATCATAATTGGGGAGTATATCCTAGACTTTCTTTTCAGGTTCATTAGAAGCCTCTTCAGCAGGCTTCTCTACCTCATCTAGAGACTCTATCGGTGCTGGGGGAGGAGTTGTTGCCATCGTCCAGCCTATCCAGGCCACTATTCCCATAACGGCAACTACGGCAACCGTTATAACTATACCATAGGCAAGCAACGCATATCCGGCATATAGTAGGAAAGCATACACACCAAGGACAGCAATTGAACCTATCAGGATAAGTGAACCTAGAGCTTGGTCTTTTTGCATGGTAGTTATTCACCAGAGCTTTTGATAAGGGAAATCAACGCGATTAATTAAGTCTTTTTCTCGAAGAGCGCGCGCATCAGCCAATGGCAAATCAGATTCCCCTGTGTATATTATTAAGGGGGAGATTATTCCTTTTCATTAGTTGGTGCGCAGGATTGGACCCAAGAGTAACCGAGGTTGCTAAACTTCTAGTCAATTATTCAACTCAGGTAAAAGAAGGAGACATGGTTCTCATACAAGTTTCAGATTGCGGATTGGACCTGGCTACAGAAATATACAAGCAGGTGGCTCAACTCGGCGCCGCTCCTCTGATAGAGGTGACTCCCACAGAAGCTGCTAGAGGATACTATTCTCTAGTTGAGGACAGATTCATGAAGCTGGTTCCATCTCACACATCAGCTCTGGTAAAGGCCTCAGACGTTATCATAAGCATAAGAGGTGAAAGTAATCTGAAGGCGTTGTCAGGAGTTGACTCTAAGAAGATTAGTACAAGACAGTTGGCTCTGAACGATATTCAAGAAGAACGCCTCAGCAAAAGATGGAGCCTAACACAATATCCGACTGAAGCCTATGCCCAAGAAGCGGAGATGTCTCTCAGAGAGTATGAAGACTTTGTTTATGGCGCTATCTTGAGAGATTGGGATGAAGAAAGAGCTAGGATGAAAAAACTAGCTGAATTCCTCAACAAAGGTAGTGAAGTGCAGATAATTGGAGAAGGGACTGACTTGAAGATGACAATCGCTGGAAGAAATGCTGTTGTGGGCGATGTGACTCATAATGTTCCAGGTGGTGAAGTCTTCACAGCTCCTCTTGATGATTCAACTGAAGGAGAGATATCCTTTGATTTTCCCGCAATTCGATACGGAAAAGAGGTTGACGGAGTCTGGTTCAAATTTCACCGAGGAGAACTGGTTGATTGTAGAGCCAAGAAGAATGAGACCCTGCTGAAGAGTATAGTCGATACAGATCCTGGTGCAAAGAGATTGGGAGAGCTTGGAATAGGAACGAACTATGCCATAGACCGATTTACGAAGAACATTCTACTCGATGAGAAGATCGGTGGTACTATCCATCTGGCAATAGGAAGAGCGTACCCCGAGTGCGGAGGAGTGAACAAGAGTGCGATCCATTGGGACTTTATCAAGTCAATTAACCCGGGAAGGGTTTTGGTTGATGGAGAGGAAATCCTCAGAGATGGAAAGCTCAGATTCTAGGAATAAGGAAGACGACACAAGAAGTGACATGCATCGACACGTCCTTCCTCCCGGACAACGCTCCATTGAGACCATACTTGGTTGGAACATAGACCATCCCGGCATAAAATCTCAGAACCCCAATATCAGCCGCGATGAATGGACACTTACAGTATCCGGAGAGATAGAGAAACCAGTCAAGTTCAGTTGGACAGACTTCATGAAGCTTC
>JBGOZA010000142.1:0-3756 GCA_041480025.1 Bathyarchaeia archaeon
GTCCATTTGTCCTTCATGATTCCGCACTTATTGTTTTTCGGGTCGTAGTAATGGCACGCCATTTTTCCAATCACGCTTACGCAAAAAGGCGTATTTTGGACACCACATATTTAACACTTGGGCCGTTCTTTGACTTGTTTCTTTCTAAAACCTCGGTTCACGAACTGTTTTCCGAAAAGATTATTAGATTTATGCCAGACTCTAGGTCTGGCTGGTTCATAATTGGCTTCTGAAGAAAAAGATCCAATAGTTATCTTGGCCACAGATTGTGGAAGTACGACAAGCAAAGCACGCCTCTTCAAGAAGATTGGTGGAGAATACAGATACATCATAAGTGGAGAGGCGCCGACAACTGTTGAAGCACCCTATGATGATGTCACTCTCGGTGTGCGCAATGCTGTTAGAGAAATTGAGGAACTATCTGGGCATAGGCTTCTTTCACCTGAAGGGATAATCACTCCGTCAGATGGAGCAAATCAAGGAGCAGACCTTTATGTGACGACGAGCAGCGCTGGCGGAGGCTTACAGATGACTGTCTCCGGTGTCATTAGGACAATGACTGCGGAGAGTGCTGAGCGAGCGGCACTCGGTGCTGGAGCAATAATAATGGATGTTATTGCTAGGGATGATCGTCGACAAGGCTTCGAGAAGATAAAGAATATTCGTGATCTTAGACCAGACATGATTCTCGTGGCTGGTGGTACCGATGGGGGAAACAGAGTTGATATTGTTGAGGTCTGCAATTTCATAAAGTCCGCAGATCCAAAAGCTAGATTCGGTATCAACTATACTCTTCCAATAGTTTATGCAGGGAATAAGGACGCCCAGACCGATGTTGCCAACATTCTTGGAAGTCGATTCTCCTTAAAGTTGGTAGATAACATTCGCCCGACACTTGAACGTGAGAATCCTGAACCTGCAAGAGATGCTGTTCATGAATTGTTCATGGAGCACGTCATGAGTCACGCACCAGGCTATGATAGATTGATGAAATGGACTCCTGTCCCGATTATGCCTACACCTGCTGGAGAAGGAGGGATGTTCAGAACGTACGCCTCAGCTCGTAAAATAAACCTGATAGGCGTAGGCTTGGGAGGTGCAACGACAAATATCTACTCTATCTATGATGGAAGGTTTGTGCGAAGCGTCAGTGCAAACCTTGGCATGAGCTATAGTATATGCAACGTTCTGAAAGAAGCAGGAATAGAAAACGTGAGTCGATGGATACCTTTCAAGGTACCCAATTTAGAGAATGATCTCTACAACAAAATGATTAGGCCTACAACCATTCCTCAGGACCTAAGCGACCTTATCATCGAACATGCCGTCGCAAGAGAAGCCTTGCGACTTGGTTTCAGACATCATAAATCGTTGGCAAGACCACTACTTGGCGCAATGAAAGAAGTGGGTGCCGAAGCTTTTGCTCAATCATTGAAAGGTGAGAAAGCCAAAGAAGAAACCTACATAGAAATGCTTCATGTTAATTGTGTAGGTGGTACGGGTGGACTATTATCTCATGCCCCACGAGAAATCCAAGCTGCCTTATTATTGATTGACGGGTTCCAAGTTGAAGGCGTGACTGAGCTCTTCAAAGACAGTGTGTTTATGATGCCACACCTAGGAGTCTTATCCTCTGTCCAACCAAGAGCCGCTATAGACATCTTTGAGAAGGACTGCATAGTTAGACTAGCCACCTGTATAGCATTTAGTGGTCGAACAGAAGCAAGTGGAAGAGACGTGGGGACTATAGAAGTAACTGAACAAGATGGAAAGACCCATCGGGAAGAAATGTCCTATGGAACAATGAAGAGAATCCCGCTCGAAACTAATCAGATGGTTGATGTAAGAATTCGCCCAACAAAGGAATTTGACGTCGGAACTGGTCCTGGACAAGCAATGACTACAAAAGTGCACACAGGGCTTCTGGGCATAATTGTCGATGCTCGTGGAAGACCATTAACAATGCCTACAGACGAAAAAGATAGAATACAGAAGCTCTTGGAATGGTATCAAGCATTGGACGTCTATTCAATAGATGCTCTAAACACAGAGATTAAAGGACGTGAGTAAATTTGTCGACATTAGCATACACACCGGGATTAAAAAGAAAGCTCTTCTATAAAGTTGTCAAAGAACGTAGACTCCCAGTTGAAGGAGAATCCCTTGTCAAAATCGGCGATGAGGTATCTTATGATACAGTAGTTGCGAGAGCCTATATCCCTGGAGAACCGGTAGAAGTAAGTGTTGCTACCGAACTGGGATGTGAAAGCTCGCTTGTTCCGAAATATCTTCTTAAGAAGGTTGGCGATGAACTGAAGAAAGGAGACATCATAGCTAAAAAACCGGGTTTTTTTGGCACACATTGGGGAGAAAAATTCTGCTACTCTTCTATAGATGGTATATTGGAGTATCTTTCAGATGTAGAGTACTTTGATGAAGAAGTTGGACATAATATAAGATACTCGTCTGGAAGAGTGCTAATTAGACCACCCAATGTAGCCATAGAGGTTGACGCCTATGTGCCTGGAAAAGTAGTGAGAACTATTGGAAAAGAAGGCGTCGCTATTGAATGTCCTGGAGCATATATCCAAGGAATTATAGGTGTGGGTGGAGAGACTCATGGAGAATTAATGGTGATATCCAAATCACCAAAAGACCCCCTATATGCTGATAGTATGGGAGAAGAATGCAAAGGCAAGATTCTCGTTGGAGGAAGTAAGGTCGATGCTGATGCTCTACGTAAAGCTGTTCAAGTTGGTGCTAGAGGGATAATCGTTGGCGGAATAGAGGTGAACGTTCTCAGCGATTTCATCGGCTATCGTATTGGAGTCGCCATCACAGGAAACGAACAAAGTGGATTAACATTGATTATGACGGAAGGATTCGGGGGAATGAACATGGCTGAGAACACCTTCAAATTACTTAAGAATTTCGAGGGAAAGATGGCTTGCCTAAACGGTGCAACTCAGATACGTGCCGGCGTACAAAGGCCCGAGATTATTATACCATACGACGCCGAGGACAGAGGTCCTAAACAAGCTGAAGACCAATCATTGTTGAGCGGTATGAGAATTGGACTCCCCATCAGAATAATAAGAGAACCATACTTCGGAGCGCTAGGACACATAGCTTCTCTACCACCAGAACTCCGTCGACTAAGGAGTGAATCTTTCGTGAGAGTTCTTGAAGTAGACTTGGAGGATGGGCGGAAAGTCGTCGTGCCAAGAGCAAACGTTGAACTAATCGAAGAATAACTCTCTTAAACTCAGAGGTTCTGCTTGGAATCCCACAGGGCTATCCGTACGCTATCCCTAGGGTAGTCCATGTTTGCGCGCGCTATCAACTAAAGAAGAACACGTGCCAAAACTGTTTGGCATTGCTGCCTTATTTTGCATCAAAACTGCTAAATTTCTTGTAAGACTCTCTTAGAGTTGTCAGGATCATTGCAAAGTGTTATAAAGTCACAGGAACCATCTTTCGGCTATAAAAATGAGGTGAAAAAAGACAATTGTTTTCATCAATGCTATCCGCTATTGCATACTTTGCATTACCACAATTGCAGTATGTCGATGTACTTCTGATAACGCTATTGTGTCTGATACCTTCTATCGTCGCTGGTCTGGTTCTGCCGAAGCTTGGTCATGACTGGGCTGCACTGAGAAGAGTTCCTGGACTGGATGTTCTTGACGAAGCAGTCAAGATATGCGCTGAAAAAGGTAGACCATTATTCCAGAGCACTGGAGGATTAACAACGAC
>JBGOZA010000143.1:0-3715 GCA_041480025.1 Bathyarchaeia archaeon
CGACGTCACCATTCTTGCGGTCCCAGTATTCTCTGAATTTACTGACTCTGTAGGCCATGTCCTCTGAGTCAGTTACTTTGCCATTCGTGATTTTCACGTTTGTGTCCATTGCGCAGACGTTTTCTCCAATTACAATTGAGGACCCTGCTAAGGCACAGCCCACTGCAAGCCCGTCCCAGTTGACTTTTGCGACTGCGGTTGAGCCGAAGGCTCCGGCTATGACGGGGGCCCTAAGATGAATTCCACCCATGCTTGTGGAAATATCTGCTTTTTCGAATAATGCTTTGTCAGAGTCTGCTTCGATGCCCTTTGCTCCACGAAGCTCCGCCATGATGTTGAAGTCTGACCAGTCAAGCCTAGCGTCCTTTATGGATGCTGCTGTGCTGCTTCCAAAATAATCGTTCACGGGGTAAAGTACTTCCCTGCCTCTAAATGATGAGAGGCTGACCTCACATAGGAATGGGCATTCACGAATGCATAAGGCGCACATTCCGCTTAGTGGTGATACATCTTTCACTCTTGTTTGAGTGCCAGTTAGGCACATTCCGTTTTGGAACGCTGAATTTGGTTGGACTCTTTCAGACAATTTGGCGTCGACCTTTACCTGTAAGTTTTGACCGGCTTTACATGTCCCGAGAATTACTTAAGGGTGGTGTATGTGAGAATAGATGAACCAAACATAACGAGAAAAAGGTATATGAAAAAAAGTAGCGTGCACATCTAGTTGCTAGATTAGCGCACGCTGTTCTCTATTTCTAGAAGCGTTTGCTGTAACGGTTGACTTCCCACTCAGTGACCACTGTTCTGTATAGATCCCATTCCTTGCGTTTCTCAGTCAGGAAGCATTCGAAAGCTTCTTCGCCAAGGGTTTCCTTCATAAGGTCGCTGGTTTCCATTTCGTCTAAGGCTTCTTTAAGTGATTCTGGCAACGAGATGATGTTCCTGGCTTTGCGTTCCTCATAACTCATGTGGTAAACATTCAGTTCCACTGGGTCACCGGGATCAATCTTATTCTTGATTCCCTCTAAGCCAGTTGCAAGTAGAACAGCGAACTGTAAGTATGGGTTACCTGCACCATCAGGGCACCTGATCTCGCATCGTGCTGCATTCTCTCTTCCACCGAAGTTAGGGACTCTAATAAGGGGTGAACGATTCTTGTGTGCCCAAGCGAGGTAGACTGGTGCTTCGTAGCCGGGTACCAGGCGTTTATAGCTGTTTGGCCATGAATCTAAGACGGCTGCCATTTTTCTTCCATGGGCTAGTTGTCCTCCTATGAAGTAGCGCGCGAGGTCTGAGAGATAGCCGGTGCTGGCGTCGTTTGAGTAGAAGAGGTTCTTGGTGATTTCTTTGTTCCAGAGGCTTTGGTGGGTGTGCATTCCTGAGCCGTTGATGCCTGCAAAGGGTTTCGGCATGTGAGTGGCTAGGTAGCCGTTTCGAGCTGCAACAACCTTGGTCACTAACTTCATTGTCATGGTGCGGTCCGCGGTTACGAGGGCTTCACCATATTTGAAGTCAATCTCGTTTTGTCCAAGAGCGACTTCGTGATGGCTGATTTCAATCTCTATTCCGAATGGTTCCGCCATATCCGCGATTTCGCGGCGCAGATCATCAGTCAAATCAGCTGGGTGGAAGTCGAAGTATCCTGCTAGGTCTATGGGTGCTGGATGTCCGCCATCTTCGCCTTCTTTGACTATAAAGAATTCAAGCTCTGGAGCACAGATGAACGCATAGCCGGCGTCTCCAGCTTTTGCTATTGCTCTTTCGAGTACATATCTTGGGTCCCCTTCGAAGCGTTCGTTCTGTGGAGTATATATATCACAGATTAGGCGGCAGGTGATTTTCTCTTTTGATCTCCATGGTAGCACCGCATATGTTGAGGGGTCTGGCATGAGGACCATGTCTGATTCTTCAATTGGCCTGTACCCTGTGATTGATGAGCCATCGAAGGATTGACCGTCTTCAAAGATGTTCTCAATGTTCTTGCTGTTGACTTCAAGGTTCTTTGTCAGGCCGTTGATGTCTGAGAATTGTAGTCTAACGAATTTGATTTCTTTCTCTTGAATCTGTCTTACGACATTGGCGACGTTTTCTCTCCAAGTTGCGTCTTTATAGTTCTTCATTTCTCAGTCCTCGTCTAAACCATAATTCGTTTTGCTAACGAATATTGTAATAGCCAACACCGTCACTTGACAAATATATAAATGTTTAGAGAATTTGGATTCATTTGAATAAACACATGACTACTCATGTAGCATATTGTTGACCAATATGTGAGTCATAAGGGACATTTGTTCAATGTTGTAGAAGAAGCGAATTCCAGAATCAATTATCGATTGCGGCGCATAGCGCGCGCAAGCGTGCAACTTATCTGTTCTAACGTTCAATCTGCGTCCCTACATTGACGAGATTGATGATGATATGAGGCAGTCGCAAGTGATATATATTTCAGGTATTCGCGTAAGTCATTCATATATTGTAAAATGGACAGCGCACGGGTGAAGAATTGTTGGTTGAGGAAGATCTTGGATTTCGGAAGATCCAGCATACTGGCAGGGATTCCTACATAATCTCTCTACCTAAGGAATGGATGACCTCTGTAGGACTAAGCAAGGGAGATCAACTTGCATTCAAGATACAGGAAGATTCTTCGCTGCTATTGGTTCCAAGAAGGATCTTGGAAGAAAAAGACGATTCCCACAGATCTTCGATGAGGGAATTTAATGTAGCCATAACTCGCAGAGATGATCCCCAGTCAATATCGCGTCGAATAGTTTCACTCTACGAAGTTGGTGCAGACCTAATCAGGGTCAGTTTTCGAGAAGGAGAGATAACGTCTGAGCAGAAGACAACTATTAGAAATATTACTAGGATGCTCCTCGGCTCAGAGATAATAGCTGAGTCGCCTCGCGAGATCAGCATTCAGATACTTGTTGAACAATCGAAATTTCCTGTTGAGAAAGCGATCAGGAGGATGTTCGCTGTCGCCAGTGCAATGGATCAGGACGTCACATCCGTCTTGAAGGGTCTGAATGAAGACTTGATAAACGGAGCCATAGATTCAAATGACGATCTTGACCGTTTGAACCTGTATGTTGTTCGTCAACTCAAATATGGCATAGAACATAACCTGTTCAAGGAAATGGAGTTCAGATCATCCAAGGAGTTCTTGGGATATAGGATCGTGGCGAAGAACCTGAAGAATATCGGCGACAATTCTGTTGGAACTGCCAGAGAGATACTGTCCCTCAAGAAATTGGTTGCCGGGCCGCTCTTCTCGACGGCGCCGATTGATGAAGAAGTATTCCGAAGCGTTCATGGATTTCACTCGTTCTGTCATCAGATGCTCGAAGATTCTTTGAAGGCTCTGTTCAAGAGGGACTATCATCTCGCTGATGAAGTGATGTCGCAGTGCATCTCAACCGGTTCCCAGCGCCAGAAAGACGCCGTCAATCTCCTGCTGAGCAAGAGAATCGACCAGAATATCACTTACATTCTAAGACTGATCTTGGAGAATTCTAGCAAAATGATGGAGTACAGTAGAGATATAGCGGAGGTTACTCTAAATCGAACTGTGGAAGAGCTTGCTGATTAGCGCGCTTGAATGTTCTCCTAGTCCTTTGTCCAGTGTACTAGTTTCTATTTCATATCAATAAATGAATCATATACTATGCATGCCTTAACATGTATCACTTGCGCTAATCTTATTAATTCTATA
>JBGOZA010000144.1:0-3714 GCA_041480025.1 Bathyarchaeia archaeon
AGTTAGCAGAGATGATAAGAGGGGTCTCTGTGGGCGGAATGGTTCTTGATACGTTGAACCATGTTACCGCTGTTGGCAAAGACGTTTCTATTGAGACATCGATCTTCGGAGGATGTGGAAAAGATGGGCAGAGAGCTCGAGTCGGTCATGGAGGACCACACATCTTGATTGAGAAGATGGCGATAGGTGGCAAATCATGAAATCGAGTGTAGCTCATCTGGCCAAGAATATCCTACATCTTGGAGAAAAGCTAGGTGCCAATGAGGTTGAAGTATACATTGATGAGACGAGGTTGCGCAACATCGCTTTAGTGAAAGGAATTGAGACGTTATCATCAAGTTTCATTACCGGGCTTGGTGTCAGAATTGTTAGTGAAAAGCGTGTCGGGCTGTCAAGTACTTCTCTCCTTACTCGTGAAGCTGGCGAACAGACGACTAGACGAGCTTATTCTATGGCAAAGGTAAGCCCACCCAACAATGACTGGGTTTCTCTAGCGAAGAAGACGGGCAGCATTGATGTTGAAGGTGTATTCGACCCAGAAATCGAGAACCTTGAACCAGAGAATATGTCTGAAGCGGCTCTTGAGATGTTGGGGACAGTAAGTGAAAGAGACTCTGATCTCTTCGTGGCTAGAGGAACAATCCAGACAGGCGTAAAGACTACAACCATAGTCAACAACTATGGTCAAGAGCTCGAAAGAAAAGAATCTTTTGCTTCTACATATGTGACGGTCGGCAGCAGCATTCCCGGTGACAAAAGCCTAGGTAATGAAGCAGGAGAGACACATATTTGGAGAGACCTCAATGTTGAAGGAATTAGCAGGGAGGCCTCTGAAAGAGCAATAACCGCTAAGAAAGCCCGTCCAATACCTTCCACATCTATTCCTATAATCTGGAGAAACAAACTCTTTGCAAACGTATTGTCGATCATGTTCGGAGGTACCTTATCCGCTGATGCTGTACAGAAGAAGCGTTCTCCATGGGGCGGCAAGATTGGCTCGGAGATAGCCTCAGCCAGCTTCACTCTAGGAGATGAAGGATCAGTTTCTTTTGGAATAGGAACAAGACAGTTTGATGATGAGGGCGTCCCTCAGAGAACTGTAAGCCTAATCAAGGACGGGATTCTGAAAGGTTATATCTACGACACATTCACCGCCAACAAAGATGGCATAGAATCAACAGGAAACGCGTCTCGAACCTATGACAGTCCTCCTCGCCCATCTCCCAACAACCTCTATCTGAGCTCAGGAAAGATGAGCCTCAATGAGATTCTGAAGGAAACTAGGAATGGACTATATCTCCAAGAACTGATCGGCCTATGGCTTTCTAATCCTGTTAGCGGCTATCTGGGTGCTACAGTGGCAAATGGTTCGCTTGTTGAAGATGGAGAAGTAACGCACCCGATAAAAGGCGTCCTGATCTCAGGCAACTTCTTTGATATCATGAAGAATGGCATGGACATGATAGGCCAAGACGTTGACCACTCCGGAGGCAGTTACTCCCCAACAGTAAGAGTTGCCTCCATGTCTGTTACTCCCCAGTAAAGTATGCAGACAGCTCCCAGAAATGTTCAAGAGCGATATGTTATTCCGTTTCGATTATAGTGCTAACTCGCATGCGACGTATCAAGGCCGTGGGTCTCTTAAGCGGAGGCCTAGACAGTACTCTTGCAGCAAGACTCATTCAAGACCAGGGAATAGAAGTCATCGCCTTTACTTTCAGTTCACCTTTCTGCCAAAGTAGTAAAGGCAGAAGTGAAGCAGCAGAGGTGGCTTCTAGGCTCAATATTCCTCTCAAAGTCTCAATGGCAAACACAGAGTATCTTCAGATGCTGCAAAATCCTAAGCATGGCTATGGATCAGGAATGAACCCCTGTATCGACTGCAAGATATTCATGCTTAAGAAAGCCAAACTATTTGCAAGAGGAATTGGTGCTAGATTCCTTTTCACAGGAGAGGTTCTCGATCAGCGACCTATGTCACAACACCGAAAAGCCCTTGACATAATTGAAAAGGAAGCTGATCTCGAGGGAAAGATTCTCAGACCATTGTCGGCCAAATTACTGCCTCCGACAGAAGCCGAAGACAAAGGATGGGTCGATAGAGCCAAACTCCCAAGCATCAAGGGAAGGAGCAGGAAACCACAGATAGCACTAGCTTCTGCCCTTGGAGTCTTTGACTATCCTTCTCCAGCAGGGGGATGCTTACTCACCGAAAAAGAATTCGCTGCCAGACTGCGTGATCTTATCAGTCACAAGCGCAACATTACCATGAAAGATGTAGACATCTTGAAGGTTGGGAGACATTTCAGGTCTGGAAAGAACAAGATAATCGTTGGTAGAAACGAAGAAGAGAACAGAGTTCTCCTAAGTCTTGACGATCGCAGACAAATGTATTTCGAGGTTCAGGACTGCGGAAGTCCTGTTACAGTACTTCAAGGGCGTCCAAGCAAGAGGGCTCTTGTGACCGCTGCGAGATTGACTGCTCGATATTCAGATTCTGAAACTGAAGAGGTTCTGGTCAGCTACTGGAAGGGAACCGTTTCTGGGACGATTGAGGTAAGCAAGATGTCTCAGGATGAGGCTACCTCTCTCCGTGTTTCTTTGACAAGATAATCTTCGGCATCTCAAGAAGACGCTCTTGTTTCGTTGAAGGTAGCGCGCGCTCATAGGTATCAAACATTTAATGCAGAACTAGATACATTATTCACAGAAAGGTGTCTGGACTAAGAAGATGGATTCCGAGAAGATTCGAAAAGACTTCCCCATACTGGATACTGGGATCCTATACTTTGACAGTGCTGCCTCGAGTCTGACTCCTGAACCCGTAGTTCAAAAGATGGTTGAGTATTACCATGAGTATCGCGCAAACATTGAGCGAGGGGTTCATCGTCTTTCCCAGAGGGCAAGCTCCGAATATGAGGCTGCACGAGGCAAAGTGGCATCCTTCATCAAAGCGTCCAATAATGAGGTCGTCATGACCAAGAATACCAGTGAAGGAATCAACATCATTGCATCAGGACTAGAATGGAACCCCGGAGACCGCGTGGTGACGACGCTACTTGAACATCATTCTAACTACATTACATGGCTTAGGCTAAAGAGGAAGTACTCCGTAGACGTCCAAATCATTAGACCGAATTCCCAAGGATTACTAAATCTCGACGACTTTGAAAGAGTCATCAATCACAAGACCAAGTTGGTTTCCCTAACCCATGTTTCAAATGTACTGGGTACCATAGCGCCAGTGAAAGATGTAGCTCATCTGGCACATGACAATGGTTCGCTGGTGCTTGTTGATGGAGCACAGTCTGTTCCACATCTGAAAGTTGATGTTAAAGATATTGACTGCGATTTTATGGCGTTCTCGGGACACAAGATGTGTGGTCCTACAGGTTCAGGGGTTCTTTACATTAAGAGTGGCCTGGAAGACAAAGTTGAGCCCTCCATAATAGGAGGCGGCACGATCAAGGATGTAGGCTTGGATTACTATGTGCTAGCCAAGAGTCCTGAGAAATTTGAGGGCGGAACACCATCAATTGCTGATGTGTTAGGCTTGGGAAGAGCAGTGGATTACCTTTCCGAGATTGGAATGGAGAATATTCAAGAACATGAGAATCACCTCGTTAAGCGAATGTATGATGGTCTCTCAAGGATTCCTAAAGTAGAATTGTACGGACCGTTATCCAAACAAGGGGTCGGCATGATTTCCTTCAA
>JBGOZA010000145.1:0-3697 GCA_041480025.1 Bathyarchaeia archaeon
AGAAAAAGGATATCTGAATCCTTTTGCGCGTGGAGTCTTCTTCGGCCTATGTATGGGACATACCAGGATGCACATGTACAGATCAATACTGGAAGGAATCACATATCACCTACGCCTATGCTGGCAACACATACAAGAACTGAACCCAGGAGGTAGCGCCAATCTAATCATTGCAACTGGTGGTGGTGCTCAGAGCCATCTCTGGAGACAAATAATTGCTGACACGTTTAATCTCCCAGTATGCCGCCTCAGAGAACTCGAGACAAGCACCCTAGGCCTAGCATGCCTCATATCTGTAGCCACAGGAACCCACAAGAACTTCCAAGAAGCAGTAGCAAAAGTAGAAAACCCAACAATCGACGAAGTCAAACCAATAACCAGAAACCTCAACATATACAAAGAAATGTTCAAAAAATACGGCAGACTAGAAACAGATTTGGAGCCCATATTCAAGTCATAAGGAGCTCTTCGGCACTCTTCTTGGATTAAGACAATAAAAAAAATAAAAGATGAAGATAGAAGAATCCTACTGCAGGACACTCAGAGCCTCGTCTACTGTTGCGCCGCCGTGGACGATCTTGACGAGCGCAGCGGTGATAGCTGTTGGATTGCTATGCTGGAAAACGTTGCGTCCCATGCATGTACCTGCACCGCCAGCGTCTATTGCGCCTTTAGCAACCTCAAGGACTTCTCGGTCGCTGTCCATCTTTGCTCCACCAAGTATGACTATGGGGATAGGGCATGTTTTGACGGCGGATCTGAACGATTCAACGCTTCCGGTGTATGATGTCTTGATAAAGTCTCCTCCCGCCTCTTGTCCTAACCGAGCTGCAGATGCAACCTGTTCATAAAGCGTGCTTCGCTTCTCGTCTTGGGGAACAACTTCTGGCATGAAGACTATACCATATTTCTCACATTCAGCTGCAATTGGCTGAAGAGCTTGCAGATTTGCATCTCTCAAAGTTCCAAAGTGAGTGAACTTGAGCGCGTCTGCTCCTGCGATTGCTGCCTCCTTGACGAATTCTGGTCTGGGAGGTCTCGGTATGCCTACTATGAAGCCAACATTTCTGGGCAAATCTTTTGCCAGGGCTAGCATGTTTCCATAGCTTAGCAGGATGGCGTCAGCCCCACCTGCAGCAACCTTTTTCACTGTTCCTAGATAGTCTTCCAATCCAGGGGCCACTCCACCTGTGCTGTGGTCCATGGCGACTATGACGGTCTTTCCGTCTTTCTGGAAGATATGGTTCCATCTGATGTATTTTCCTGCATTCATTTCCAAATTCGCCGAACTAAGTTGATGATACAATCACTCATAAACTTTGGGGAAGAAAATGAAACAACTCCACTTCGTGACATGCATTTCATAGAAGAAGCCGCGCGCTATGGAAGAAGAGTGCAAGCACGAATGAAACAAAGTTCTTTGGAAGTAAAAGCTCGCCAAGAAATATTCGGAAATAACGCGCACGATTTTTCAGTCATTATTGACATATCTCATATTGAATGGCCGTTTCCACAACTCTTAACTCAATCCTAGCGAAAGGCTCTAGAAACCATTCAATGGCTTCATGGTGTCAGGCAGGAGAAGATAGAGTCAATGAATGAATCCAGTAGTGTTGACACAGATAAAATCAGGTTGCCTAGGCTTCTGGCCCCTATAAGGTCTTTGTCTGGCGCAGTTAAGGTCTTGGAAGCAGGAGCAGATGAGATTTACTGCGGTGTCCGAACACCTGGTCTTGAGGATTTTCAGCTCTACCGAGGAGTAGCTACAGAAATACCTAGTTACGATGAGCTCGAGAAGATCACTGGCTATGCTCACAATCATGCTGGAAAAGTCTTGCTCACGGTCAACCAGCCATTCATGACAGATTCAACGGAAGAGATATTGGCGAAGCATATTCGGACGTGTGTTGACCGAGGTGTTGACGCACTGATCATAGGTGACCTGGGTGTGCTCCAGCTCGCAAAGTCGGTTGCCGGGAATACTCCGCTTTACGCAAGCACTTATCTTTCAGCCATGAATAGGGAAGCTGTTGAGTTTCTTAGAAAATCTGGATTCTCCAGAGTCATTCTGGAAAGGCATGTGCCGTTTGAACAGATCTCAGAGATTGCTAAAGGAAGTAATGTTGATGTTGAGGTTTTTATCCATGGTTCAGGTTGCTCAAATGTGAATGTGAACTGTTACCTGTTCCACTATAAGTTTCCAGCAATGGAGCAAGGTCTGTTGAAGATAGATGGCATCAAGTTTCCATGTTCACTTCCGTTTTCGGTTTATGAAGACGGTGAGGATGCTAGTCTTGGAACATTTCAGATCCTAGATGCCTACACTTTCTGTTCTCTATGCAAACTACCATCGTTGGTCAAGTCTGGAGTCACTGGTCTGAAAATAGAGGGAAGAGGGATAAACGAAGATTACCAGGCTTCCACAACCAAGATGTATAGAGACTCCATAGATCTGATTCAGAAAGGCGACCTTGAAGGCTTTCAAGAGAACCTGAAGAAGCTACAAGAGACCTTCATACCGTTACCGCATGATCTTCCTTTGAATAACCTTAAAGAGCTCTGCTGTGAGCAGAATCGCTGCTACTATTCACCTCAGTTTCACGCGCCATATAAGAGAAAACTTGCTTGGCAGACGTGGACGAAACTCCAGTGTAAACTGTTGGTGCTTCAATGATGAAGTTCGCAGCACATATAGAGTCAATAGGACTACTGAAAGAAGCCCTCGCCAGTGAGTGCCAAAGCATCCGCTTTGGTGCTGAGTTCTGTGAACTCAAGATTCCCACACTAGAGCAATTGAATGTAGCCTATACTAAGACACGAGAAGCAGGAAAATCTTTCTGTTATGTCACTCCAAATGTTTCAGAAATTGGTGTCAAGAGACTGAGCGAACACTTCACCTATCTGAAAAAACTTGACGACGCCGAGATTGTCATAGGAGATTTTGGTGCCCTCAACATGCTGAATGATCCTGGGGCCCTGAATCTGCGACTTGGAAGGACGAGAGTCTATATCCCAGCTAGGTCACCATGGCCTCAGATAACGAGAGTACCAAACGTTCCTCAACCGGCCTTGGAGAGAGTCGAAGAAATCTTCTATCAGACCGGGCTTAACTACAAAAGATCACTGGAATACTATAGGAGCTTTGGCATTAATGCGGCAGATGTTGATTGGATACCCAAATGTTTCCAATCTTATGCCGACTTGGTCAAATCAGGATTAGATATTGCTGTGCACGCAAACATGATTCCAGTTACTGTAACTGAGAAATGTCATATGGCACGTTTCCTTGGAGAAGAAGATTATTCCTCATGCTCACGACCTTGTCAATCAAAGGCGCTGAACATCAAGCAGAGTGATTTGGGAGTGAAACTCATCCTCAGTGGAAATGTTGCTTTCAGCGTCGTCAATCCGGAAGCGGATGACATTAAGAAACTGCAGGCATCGGGTATTGATGAGATTATTATCTCGATGAACCCTGCAACAAAACTGCTGACCTCGGATAAAGTTAACGCTACTATTGCTCTTATGGTCAACCGGCTTTGATTCCGACCACGTCACTCCTACTCACTGCCAGATAACCGTTCAGAAGAGTGACTGATAGTCTGTTTATGCGACCTTTCTCAAAACTGTATTCCGCTACACAAGGCAACCAGCCTCTTTGCTTCTCAGATGTGAGGAAGGCAATTACCAGTTCCTG
>JBGOZA010000146.1:0-3630 GCA_041480025.1 Bathyarchaeia archaeon
ATCCTGACCAAGTTCTGGGATATTTCGGAGGCATTGTACCGCTCATAGTCTTTGTGGCAAGCCTAAACGTTGTCCAGGGAATAGTCGATATAGCAGTATCGTGGGCTCTAGCCTTCAAACTTAAGCTCTCACAGTATTTTGGTGCGTGGTAAGATTCAGAAGCTCGATCTTCAACAGACAGATCTGAGCCAAGCGATTTGCACGCTAGAGCTGCAGTGAAGACGCAGTAGCAGGTGTTTCGACTCGTTTCCAGCATGTAGTCACCGTCAAACCACTTTAAGAAGAACGGACGACTATTGTGTTGGTGTGTCCAATACGATAGGATTCATTGGTTTTGGAGAGGTAGCGTACACATTTTCCAAAGCTATGAGAAGAGAGGGCGCTGACATAGTAGTCTATGACAGACTATTCGACGAAGAAGAAAAGGCATCCAAAAAGAAACAGCTCGCAAAGGAAATAGATGTCAGTACTGAAACACTCGGAACACTTCTAGAGAATAGCTCAATCATTCTTTCGACTGTCACAACGCAAGAGGCAAGCAACGTCGCCACTATGTGTGCACCCATGCTTCGGCCGGAGCAGATATTCGTTGACTTGAACTCGACCTCCCCAAGAAAAAAGATAGAAATCTCCAGAATAATTCAGGATTCAAAAGCAGTCTTCGTTGAAGGAGCTATTCTTGAAGCCATAGGAACAGCCGGGTCCAAAACACGAATTCTCATAGGAGGACCTGAAGGCCAAAACATCACCAGCATACTGAACGGATATGGGCTGAACGCGGTCTTCTATTCACAGCAAATTGGGAAAGCCTCCGCGTTCAAGATGTTCAGAAGCATCTTTACCAAAGGTGTTGAAGCGCTGCTACTTGAGATGCTGGTTGCGGGAAAGAGGGCGGGAATAGAAGAAGACCTCTGGGAAGATGTTACAAGACTGATGAAGTCAAGACCGTTTGATGAGATAGCGAAGAACTGGATACTAACACATGCAACAGCCAATGAACGACGATACCATGAAATGCTTCAAGTATTGGAAGCCATGAACGAAATCGGAATAAAGCCACTCGTAGCCGAGGGGACAAGCTCATATTTCAAACAATCAGTCGACTCTGGACTGAGTAAGGCATTTGCCTCGAAACCTAGCACTATCAATGAACTGGTTAGTTTCATCGAAGCCAACTTGCCGCAGAATCAGAAAACGTGAATAGGTCAAGACTCACATGGAGCGCGCTCTAGATGGGATTAGCATTCGACAATCTTCTTGACTTACAGCAGACCATTCGATGCAAGATAGGGTATCAGGTCTCGCACACTTTCTAATATGCTGTTGGGATTAGCTTTCTGCAGTTTTTCCCTGTTCTGTGTCCCGGTAAGGACTCCTATTGTGATAACGCCGGCACGAACACCTTCTTCAATTCCAATGGCGGTGTCATCAACCTTGATTACACTCAGAGGGTCCTTCACTTTGAGATGCTTCATTATGGAATGAATCATTATGGGGTCGGGTCGACTTTTTCCAACGGCTTCGGAACAGGTCCAATAGTCCAAAAACCCGTTTTTCTCCCATCCCAACTTATCGATTATGGCTTTTGAAATGTCGCTGGGAAAACCACTTCCAGCGGCAACCAATACATCATTGCGGTGAAGTTCTGAAAAAACTTGACTCGTGCCTTCGATCTCTCGGATCTTTCCCACATTCTTTAGCAAGGAACAGACGAAACTCTTGTATATCGCTGATGCTTCTGAGCCGCCGAACTCGTTTATGACGGCCCTCTTGTCTCGTCCCCTCTGATCGTTAAGAACATTGAAGGGGATCGTAATTCCATGTTCTCTGAAAGCGTCATCATAGCATTTGAGAACTAGAGGTAAACCGTCAACAATATCGTCTACTGTAGTCCCTGACATATCGAAGATTGCGAGCCTTAGCTTCATCTTCTGATGCCCTCAGCCAATCTATCAGATAAACCCCATATAAACGCAAGTGCATTGAATAGACGGTCTAGAACGAAACAGTGGCATATTTGAGGAATCTAGAAGCGTCAAGGAAGACACAGCGTGATATTGCTTCGAAGGTAATTGTTAAAGACAATTTCAAATCCCCTCCAAGCATAGTTGCGGGAGTTGATCTAGCTTTTCTCGAAGAGGACGGTATCGCAGCCTGTGCAGCAATGGACTTCCCACCGAGACAGTTAGTTGAAGTAAAGCAGACAGTCACTCATCTGACGTTTCCATATGTCTCAACATTTCTCGCTTTCAGGGAAGGACCGGCCATGTTCGAAGCCATATCGTCAATGTGTTCCAAGATAGATGTCCTACTAGTAAATGGCCAAGGAATCGCGCATCCTCTCCGCTGCGGCCTCGCTTCACACCTAGGGGTGGTAAGCGGGCGCCCAACCATCGGTGTAGCATCAAGTCGCCTAATAGGAGAATATGACAGTGAACCTCAATATGAGGGAGAAGCAGTGCTGCTTAAGGATCGAGGAGACACTGTGGGATGGGTTCTGAGACCTCAACTAGGTTCAAGATTGATTTTCGTCTCACCCGGTCACCTTGTTGGACTCGAATCATCTCTTAGAATAGTCAAAGATTGCCTTCGAGGACATAGACTGCCTGAACCGCTTTGGATGGCTCACTACCATGCGAACCTGATGAAAAGAGAACTTGAACCTAGTCGAACCTAGCCTTTGTTTGACGAACTCTTTAGGTAACGTAGGCTAGGTTTCTGTGTTCCCAACTTGTTCTCAAGAGACTGCATTGCAGACTCCAATGAACTGCGGTTCTTCTCTGTGTAAACATCTCCCATAGTCGCTTCGATTAGATGACGAGCAACATCGACTTTACGTCTGAGCTCCGAGGCAAGACTGTAATAGAATTCTAGGGGAAGAAGCTCACGATAGATCTCTTCCATTGTCTTGAGTGAAGATTCTGCCTCAGAAATGTCCCTTCGAGTAAGAGCGTCAACTGTCCTCCTCCTGAATTCGCCAATAGCGTCTGCGAGACCAAGAACATACTGTATCGTCGGAATCTTAAGATCTTGTGGCGAGGGAAATTCTGAACCCGAGACAACTGCTTCGAATATCCTGGCCTCGGCATACTCTTGATATGCTATGTTGGTGGATTCACGTCTCACATCTGGATGATTACTTATTCTATCTTCTATGTTTCTAAGAAGCTGTTCAGCTTCCTTCAGCTTGGCAGAAGCTTCTTCGTGATTCCCCTGATGAACAGCCATTACTGCTTGCTTTGAAAGCACCGTTACTCTACGAGAAGCAGTAATCGTGTCCTCTCTAAGCTTCAGTTTCTCCTCAAGTTCAGGAATTAGACATGACAGAACATCGTTCAGATTTCTAGCCAATTCAGAATTCACCTATCCATACTAGTCTGAGAACCGCTGTGCAGTTATTGCATGAATATTGAGAAACGGAGATATTCAAGCATTTATGCTTCGTTGCGCCTCTTGTTTCAGGAAAACTAATATCTACCAAACAGAAGACTATCTTGGTAAGGTCTCGGGGAGCTGGGAAGCGACCTGGCTGAGAGGACAACTAAATCGTTGTCGACCCAATGAACCTGACCCAGGTAATACTGGCGGAGGGAAAAGTAACGAGCGAGATAGGCCAAAATACTAAAAAAC
>JBGOZA010000147.1:0-3613 GCA_041480025.1 Bathyarchaeia archaeon
CCTTGTTAGAAGTCTTGCCAATAGAGGCCAGAGGATGTGCAGACCGGACAGGATTTGCCCAGTGCCAAAGGGAAGAACAGGTATTGCTCGCAGACTGTTTCCCAGATATCCTAGCGGTACGCTCAAAGCGCCGCCTGCAGCGCTGAGGACAATTATCAGAGCGATCTCTCGAATCCTATACATCACGGGCCTAGCTCCACGTTCATGCTAAAAAAAGAGCGCGCGCGATAGAGCAGGAGCGAGCACTGAGCAAAAGCGCATTGTTCTTTATCTCACGGTGTCTTGTGTCAGATTCTTGTTGAGTTCTTGTATGAATGTCTTGAATTTGTTTTTTGGAATCCTTGCTCCTGCTGCTTCTCTGTGGCCGCCTCCGCTCCCCCCTAGTTTTGGGACTATTCGTCTTAGTAGTTCGTTGAGGTCTATATCGTGGCTGGATGTTCTAAGACTCATATCAAGTGCGTTCTTCCAGTCTTCGCATGCTACACCGACTAGTGAATCTGTCAACCCTGCTGCATAGATAGCTGTCTTTCCAAGGGAAAATGGGAAGTTCGAAACGTATGCTATCTTGCCGTCGATTCGGATATGGGATATGAGTTCTCTTATAACGGATTCCTCAAGTTGGGTAGCCTTAACAGCGAGCTCGACCAATCCGTCCTGAGAGCTCGGTGGCGTGTTGTTTGCCAGCTTGAAGATTATGTTCCTCTTGAGCTCATAGTTCCTCTTCTGCCCCTCAATTGCCTGGACGAGTATCCCACTCTCGAAATACAGTGTCCTTTTGTCCATTCTCTTTAGGAGGCGTTGGATTACTGGTGTATCGTCCTGGTAGTCACCTATGGCTCCGAATATTGCTATCCTGGACATTAGGGGGTCAAGCTCTGACTGATAGAGTGAATAGGCGAGTTCAGAAGTTGATGAATCAAGGTTGTGCACTATTCTACCAGGCATCTCGTCCATGGAAACACTTTCTGGGAGAGGATGATGGTCAATGTACGTTAGGTGTCCCCTCTTCGAGATCTTTGAGAATCTACGCAAAGTCTCGTCGATGCGGGTCTCGGACAGAGCTATGTCACATATTATGACCTCATCATCATCTTCTGCAGCCTTCAGGTCTTCAACGAGTCCATATGGATTTGTGAAGAAGACATGAGCATCCAGATTGGCAGCGATAGCAATTGCTCCTGAACATATCCCATCCGAGTCCCCATGGGCGAAAACCCAAGTCCTCAATCTAATCAGTCCCCACCAATACTGCATCCCTGATTGGTCGATTCTCAAGTGCTGACTGCTTCAGCTACTATATTGTTAGTCTGTGGCCTTTTTCAGCTTTAGCTTTGCAGCGGACCCCGCTTGACCAGCTTCTTGCAGAGCCTGGTTAGCCCTAGGCCCAGAAGCCATCCCAGTAGTACCACGATGGTGGCTGGGAAATATCTGAAGTAGTCTGCGTTCAATTCAACTAGCTCGAACACAAACATCGCTATGCCAATCGACATAGCCGTCAGTATGCCTGACCTGCGACCCTGCCTTAGCATATTCTGATTGGTTAGGAGGCCAGAGAGCAGTATGTCTCCTATTCCGAGTATAATTCTTCCAATTGTTGGGTATGTCGGAATCATGATTACGACGGGCAGTTGAAGATTGAAGACTGCTTTCTCAGCGAGCTGTCCCATGAAGCCTGTTATGAAGACTTGGAATACGTCAAGGCCGGTTAGAAGCCCAGCGAAAACTAGTGTTGTCTTCCAGTTGAAGAAGACAGTCAGATATGAGATGACGATGGCTGCAAAGCTGAAGGCGAAGATGTTGAAGGTTATGATGTTCCACATGAATAGGTAGCAGAGTATGAAGATTGCTGGTGGGGCGAGTGCTAGATACCATTTCTTGAGGATGTTATTCGTGAATGAGAAGAGCATGTAAGATATGGCTGCAGTGTAGAAGATCTGGAGAACTCGATCAGGCACCAGAGCCATAACAGTGATCATGACACCCATCACTGCGACAAGTACTACGACGTCGTGGGTTTGGAACTTCACATCTTTCTCGAAGAGTAGCCGAATATCTTTCTCAATTCTCTGAAAGAGAAACATGACCGCTATGATGAATGCTGAAAGCGTGACTGGTAGAACTGCGTCAAAATTCATACGTCTAATGGATTGGCTCAGCTTATGTATTGTTTATGCATCCAAAATACGAAGTGCGCGCCAAATCTCTCTAATGAACTTGTGAAGAAGAACGCAACATGAATGGCGTTGTCTAGCGCATGCTACTTGAATCAGAACGAGGTAACGGTTAACGCAGTTCTATTGTCAGAGTTACTCGGGCTCGTACCTCAATGTCCTCCACTACAATGGGTGTCTCAAATGTATCGCTAGATCTTGCTACAGCAGCCTGCATTGGAAAGACATCTGGACGAACTGACCCACCGATATTCTGCTCCTCAATACGTGCGATATTCCCAAGCGTTCTCTGTGCACCAGAGGCAATTGCTTGAGCGCGAGTATATGCTGCCTGTACAGCTAATCGAAGAGCGTCAGTCTCAGCGGTCTGTTGATCCTTGAGAGCAAAGCGAAGACCTGAAATCCTAAGAACTGTGCTGCCCGTCACATCAGCGATGTCAACAATATCGCTGAGACGATCGAGATCATCTATACGCACTTCGATTTGGTTGTGTGCGATATATCCTTTAACCGTGCCACGACCATTCTTCCACTCCACATCTGGTTCAAGCTGGTATCTCGTTGTCCTGATCGCATCTGATGACAGACCCGCGGTGCGCAGTCTAGCCTGGACAGCGGCCATATTCTCAGCGCTTTTCCGACGGGCATCATCAGCTTTCAATTCACGCGTCTCAGTGGCGATTGAGATCCACGCTTGATCTGGTGCTCGCTTAACAGTGGCTTCGCCTTGCGTTACCACCAGAGAAGAATGCGGAAACGATTTTGCAGTGTCGGGTTCAGGGGATGAATCTTCCGATATCATAGTCTATCCACCATCAACAGCACGCTCCGCCATTTGCGCCCTATCAAGATCAATATTAGGGCGCGGGAGAATATCTAGGGTTTTCTCTCTGAACCACTGTAGAGTGTGCAATAGACGATTGTTTCTGACACGCGCTGTTTTATGCACTGTATGAGCGGGTTCTCAGGAACATTGGAAGCTCCTTGACAAGCATCAAGCTATTTTAACCTCCTAGAAGAATCTCGTCTATATGACGTCTAAATGACACTTAGCCAGGGCGCGGCTGACTATTTCGATGTCATAATTGTAGGTGCTGGACCCAGCGGCTCTTCCTGTGCAATACATCTCTCAAAAATGGGGAGCAGAGTCCTTCTTCTAGACAAGGAGAATTTTCCTCGAGACAAAGTCTGCGGCGACGGTGTCAGCAGCAAGAGTGTAAGCATGCTGAGAGAGTTGGGACTGATTGAGGCTGTTGAATCGCTGCCCCACATGAAGATTCTAGGCCTGGAGTTAACGTCTCCTGATGGGACGTGTGTTGACATAACTTTCAGAGAAAGGGACGGGGTTTCTGAGTATGGATACTGTATTCGCCGCGAAGTATTCGATGACGCAGTTTTCCAGTATGCTAAGAAGCATGTTACTAGAACGATTGAAGGTTTCG
>JBGOZA010000148.1:0-3608 GCA_041480025.1 Bathyarchaeia archaeon
ACTCTCCTCTTATTTTGCTGGATAGCTAGAGTATACCCATGTTGTGCAAGATCCGCAGTAATGTTGTAAACTGTGTTCAAACTCACTCCAATCTCACGAGCCACTTTCCCCCTGTTAACCTCACCTGCAATCGATGCCTTGGCGAAGTGGCAACTTTCGGCTATCTCCTAATAGGATTGGTTGATCCAGAGGTCTTCTCTGTCTACTCAGCAGGCTCTTTCACATCATTTGAAGGCTGTTTGGCATCTTCTTCTGGTTTCTTTGGACCCTTTTCAGTCATTTCTCGCGCACGTTTATCCTCAAGTTGTTCGGTGAGTTAACCAGTGGATCCCAAAGTGGATTTTAACCACTGACTAACCACTTGGTTAACCACTAACCAACCACTTGGTGAGTAATTCACTTGCCGATGTTTGAGCGCGCGCCGTGGGGGCACCCATGTGCCTATGCAGCTCAGCCACTTCAGTCATATGCCTTGTTGCGCGCTCTCGTCGTTAACCTGATCATGTGCCAAATCACTAAAGAGTAAGCATCAACTTGAGACAATTTGACATGATAGTGAAGGAGATCCGGGCAAAAAGCATCCTTTCAGATTCCAAGGTCTACACCTATACTGTGAACCCTTACACGGGCTGTCAACATGGTTGCTCCTACTGCTATGCACGCTTCACGAAAAGGTTCAGTAAACACATGGAACCTTGGGGAGAATTCGTTGACGTGAAGACTAATGCTCCAGATCTATTGGAACTGGAGATTCAGAAGAAGAAATGTGGGAGAGTTTGGGTGAGTGGAGTATGTGACCCATATCAGCCATTGGAGAAGAAATATGAGCTGACTCGGAGATGCCTGAGTATACTTCAGCAACATAATTGGCCTGTGACTATCCAGACACGCTCTCCACTCGTTCTCAGAGACATGGACATCATAAAGGAGGCAAAGGACTTCGAGGTCGGATTCACTGTCACCACAGCTGACGATGAGACTAGAAAATTATTCGAGCCACATGCGCCTTCGATAAATGATAGGATAAGAGCACTCAACGAGTTACATATGGCAGGGATCAGAACATTTGCCATGATTGCTCCAGTCCTTCCCGGCGTTGAGAAATTACCTGAGATGCTTGCGGAGAAGGTTTACTACGTCATAATTGATCGACTGAATTACTACTACGCTGACTGGGTGTATAGGAAATATGGTTTAGAGGATAAACGCAGTGACAGATTCTTCCAAGAGATGCGACAAGAACTCACATCAAGATTCGAGAAACTCAATATCCCCTGCCATGTCACCTTCTAGCGTGTAAAGATCACAGTAAGTACGCGAAAAGACTCTTGGTACACGATGGCAACAGTGCTACTTCTTGTTTTCTTTTCCCGGCTGCTCAAATCCTTTCTCTACACGTAGATGCTGGGGCGAAGAAAATCGGCCACCGCCACGTTTACGCACAATATCACATATTATTACGGCTGCAGCGCTTGCCGTGTTCAACGAATCAGCCCTACCCAACATCTTTATGCTAATCTCGACGTGAGCGAGTTTACGCAACTCAGACGCTAGTCCACGCTCTTCATTCCCAAAGAGGACGAATAACGGTCGCTTCAAATCGCTAAGACCAGAGTAATCCAGCTTAGCCTCAGGCACAGCTGCAACACAGCGCGTCTCAGGCTGTGCTCCCCACGTCTGATCATACCAGTCAAGGAATGCTTGCAGGCTAGCTGCCCTAGCAATAGGGAACCCGAAAAGGGATCCAACTGTTGTTTGCACAACTGTCGGATTATACAAATCAACGGCGGGCTCGATGATAATCAGGGCGTCGGCCCCAGCCCCTTCTGTAGTCCTGATTGTTACACCCAAGTTGCCTGGTCCACGCGGTTCATCCAACACTATGATTAATGGAGAGCCTTCCTTTGGCAATACGCTCAAAGGCACATCTACGTGTCGGCATACGCCGAACATCTCACTGGGATCATCTCGTTCAGATAATCGTCTAGCAATCGCTTCATTTACACGCCACAAGATGTTGGCGGGCGAAGTCTCAACTATGTGTCTTGCCCGATCAGTATGAATGAGTGATTCACAGTAAATGATGGCTTCAATTGGCTGATGTGTCAGCAACGCTTCAGCCACAAACCGTGCGCCTTCGACCAGAAATAGTCCAGTTTTCTCACGATATTTATGGAGTTTGAGGGCTACCCAGTTCTTAACCCGCGGATTGTGGACACTGGTGAGTTCATTCGTCTTACTCATTTGCTGAAGCATCTCTCATTAGGCGTTTTGAGATTTATGGTTACATCATCTCAAAGTTAGGGAGCTAGTTGATCTTTGAATCTTCCATCGTATTTCGCTTCGCCGCGTACTTCTTCGAGAACTATTTGGCAGATGCGAGTTCCCGGATAGAGGGCCAGAGGCATAGATGACATATTACTAATCTCAAGGACCTGTTTGTTGTTGCATCCAGGCTGTACTAGACCCGCTGTCATATGGATCATCAGTCCAATTCTAGCGAATCTGCTCCTTCCTTCTATTCGTCCAGCCAAGTTGGTTGGAAGCTGTATCTTTTCACGAGTGATTCCGTGAACAAGTTCTCCAGGCATCACAAGAAGAAAGGTTCCATCGGTGACATATATTGACTCAGAGACTGCTTCAAACTGCACGTCCTCTTTTACGTGGAAGATCTCTCTGACTTTCTTGAATACTCTGAACTCGTTACCCAATGTCAAATCTATAGATGTGGGCCCAACCTGATCCAGATCTAGAGGGTCGACCTTCACTTGCCCGTTCTCGAGCAGTCTCAATATTTCATTTCTTGAAAGGATTGTGATATCATCCACCTTCCGCAACAGTATTTGAGAATGATGACGCTATTGTTGACTAGATATTTCTTGGATTCTACCATTATGTTTTAGGATAGTTCCGGAGATCTTTTCGATTGCTTTTTCCACGTCTTCTTTGGCGGTTTCTAGAGCTTGAGAAGTTGTTGAAAAATGAAGTTCTATTAGAGGACGCGGTTCAGGAGCCTTTGGGTGAGATTTTATGTACACTTTTGGATATTGCCGCATTGTTTCTTCTATCCAAGGAGCGAGCTCTGACTCAATTATGTCAAAGACATTCACGCTTTGAGCATAATAGGAAAGGTTGCCCACAGCCTTCTTGATCATAGGCTCTACTGACTCTTCAAAAATAGCCATCATTTCTTTCGGAACCCCTGGTAATGTGATAATAGTTGTCAATCCCTTTTGCAGCAATACGCCTGGCGCTGTACCCGCTGGATTTCTAAGTGCTCTGCTTCCCTCCGGAAGAGTCGCCATCTTGAGTCTTTCAGGTGTTAGCTCAATCTTGCGTCCTGTTTCTTGCTCATATCTCAGATATTTCTCACGGACCATCCCCTCAGCTTCAGGATCAAGCCTCAAGGGAGCATTGAATGTATTAGCCAAGCCTTGCAGAGTCATGTCATCAAACGTAGGCCCTAATCCCCCAGTAATAATGAGCAGAGTGGGACTAAGAGACACAGAATCTTCAACAGCCTTTGAGATATCGGCCAGATTGTCACCAATAACAAGTATCCTTTTCACGTTACCTGAGAGACTGGTCACTCTTCTGGCAATCCATTG
>JBGOZA010000149.1:0-3598 GCA_041480025.1 Bathyarchaeia archaeon
AGATCTTCAGACAGACCTCTCAAACGAAGATAACCCCCTCTGGTATTCCTTGAAGATCAGGATAATCCCGACATTAATCGCATTCGATGGTGGAAAAGAGTTCTGGAGAAGGGAGGCAACATACATGATGGGCCTAAGAAAGGCTGACTTCCACGAAGCAGATGCGAATATGAAGGCCCCCAAAGCAGCAGTGTGACCTAAAGAATGCACTCGGTAGCGCGCGTTGAGTATTCATGGTCGCGGCGCTCTACCATCTGCGCGTTATGTTTACTCAGGCTAAATTCCAAATGTAAATAAGCGAGCGACAAGACGGATTCGCCACATCTATCTTTCATGAAGGCCAAGTCCATGTCTCTTGTTGACGTTGTGTCTAGTCGTAGAAGTATCAGGCGTTATGAAAAGAGGGAAATTCCCAAAGATGTGCTTGACAAGATTCTTGAGGCTGGTAGACAAGCTCCATCAGCAGCAAACAGGCAACCATTCCATTTCATAGTCGTAACCAATCAGGAACTTAGGAAAGAACTGTCTAGAGGATTGTTCAACAGGTTTATCCAAGATTCTGCTGTTGCAGTCGTAGGATGTGCCAATACTAGCGAAATTCTTACAGCGAAATGGGCGGTTGTTGACACTTCAATTGCTTTACAGAATATGGTTATCGAAGCATGGGCTTTGGGCATAGGGTCATGCTGGATAGGAGACTTCAAAGAAGACAATGTCAAACAACTATTGGAAATCCCTGACAGGTGGAAAGTCGTTGCTCTTGTATCCTTTGGCTATCCGGCTGAACAACCACAACCAAGAAAGAAGAAACCTATAGAGGAACTCGTTAGCTATGACAAGTTCTAACGCGCGCATAGATGAGCTATTTGTTATCTAATATTATGTGATAGTGGAATGAAGGAGTAAGTGTAGTGGTACTAGTTGGGGGTTAGGCGCAGCAGTATTGACTATGGATAGTAAGCATAGCAAAGTTAGTTGGGGCGTAATAGTAAGAGCAGGCTAGCAAGAAGAGGTTTGGGGAGCTAGAGTTTAGTCCCCCACGCACACCTTTTTAAATACGACGTTACCTTTAGGGAAAAATGTTATTCTGCCCCATCTGTGGAACAAGACTTGTTTTGGTGCATGATAAGCAAGACATGAGCACCGCTATGGAATATCAATGCCCAAGATGCGGTTACAAGAACAGTAGTTTACCAGGTATTCATGACGATGCTGTCACAAGATCCAAAAAACCTGAAGAGGTGATAGTAGTCTTTGAGAAGGAGCTGGAGGTAAGCACAATGCCAACGATTAAGGATGAATGCCCCAAGTGCCACAACAATCTGGCGTACATCTGGCAGGTTCAAACGAGATCTGGAGATGAAGGGTCAACACAATTTTATAGATGCACTAAATGCAGCCACACATGGAGGCTGTACACATAAACCTCTAGCTATTATGCCTCGTAGGCGCGCGCGACAAGGTGAACACCGTTAAAGAAAAGAAGAGAATACAAACGGGGATATCCTGTCGCAATCCTGGCGGGACTTGAGGACGACCGAGCTGTCTTGTGGAAGGTCTTCAGCAATGTTGTCAAGCCCGAGAAGACTCTCCTGCTTGATGGAGCCAAGAACGACCGCAAAGCCTTGTACAGTTTTCACGAATCAATTGTCAATGCATTGAGACCCACGCTTAACGAAGGCGTCAGAAGCATCATCCTTGTATCTCATGCCAAGACCAATCATTCCCAAAGATTCATTGATCACATTCGCTTGCATCATACATGGCTAGTTCAAGGCCCAAAAGAGGCAGTGTTCTCCAAGGCAACTGGGTCCGCAGTCACCATGCCGGAGGTAGCCGCCTTGACAAAGACTCCCATGTTCCACCAGCTAGTCTGTGAAACGACCTCAGAAGAGACTGGAGATCTTGTTGATATTCTGGAAGAATGTCTCAACACTTCAGATCAGGACACAATTGTAGCGTTTTCGCTTAAGGAGACAGAAGACCTGATCCTTGTTCCACGGAAGCCTGGCAAACCTGTTCCTCAATATCTCATGTTAACAGACAAGTATCTTTCAGACAGCTGTGAAAAGAATAGGATAAACAGACTGATGCAGATCGCTACGAACAGAAACATAAAAACAAGGATACTTGATGCAGAATCAGCAGCGGGTATACGCCTTACACAATTTGGCGGAATGGTCTGTTTTTAGCACGCGCTCTCAAGTCGTAAACGCTGGTCTAGCTACGTCCTCTTTTCTGCGTATGTAATGCTTGCACGCATGCCTTCCTTCGTTTCTTCGCCGACTAAGATTGCTTTTCTGAACGGCTCGTGAGGATGACTCTGTATTAACAACGCAACCTCAAGCTGCAGCAATTTCTTGATGGAGTCTATGTAGATCTCCTTATCCATCCTGATTAAGTTGACCGCCTCTCCGCACAGAGTGTCACCCGTGATGAGGAGTTGGTTTTCCTTTTCGTACAAACATATGTTACCTGGTGTGTGACCTGGAGCATGTATAACTCTGAACCTTCTATCACCTAATTCAACGATCTGACCATCTTTCAGTCTAATGTTGGCTACTTCTACAGCATCTGCATCCAACTCATGGATAGCGACATTCGCCTTCGTCTTCTCTTGGATTACCTTACTTCCTTCAACATGATCTCGATCACGATGTGTGTTGACTAAAAGATCGATCTCATTGGGGCTTCTTCCCAGTTCTTTCAGAAAGGGAAACAGATAATTGATTGGCGTTGCTTCGAAACCGGCATCAACCAAGCCAATTTTCTTTTTTCCAAGGACAATGGTGATTCCAACGAAGCTGCCCTCACGATGGGAGTACTTGAGGACATAGAGATCATCAGCGACTTTCTCAACGTTTTCCATTTCCATGCTCGAGAGCAAATCTCGAAATATCTAGATAAAGATAACTCACGCGCCTGTCCAGCGCGCGCTTTTCTCTAGTTCACTTCTTCTTTCACAAACTCTCACATACGTGCTCTCTGGCGCGCGCGTAGGAATGATTCAGCGAGATTACCAAGGACCTCCTTTTGCTGTTACCGTTACCTGGGCGTTAACGCCGCCTAGGCCAAGAGTCCTGAATGAGACGTTGTAATTGCCCGACTGAAGCACCATCCAACCACTGTTATAAGTCGTCTGTCCTCCTTGGGCAGCAGTATGACCCCACAGGTTGTTGTCGCCCGAAAGTATGGCGGCGGTCCAGATGGCTGCTCCACTTTGAACTACTATGACGACTTGAACTTGGTTGTCCAACATTGGAACCGCAAAAAGTTGTGTCAACACATTAGCATCAACAGTGAAGACAATTGGGAAAGTCACAACATTTCTAGGATAAGTCCATATTGCATAGGCACTTGTTGAGGCCACTACCACCACAATAATCGCAACTAAGGCAGTTGTCCTTTTTGATACCATGTTTTCTTCTCTAGAATAATGATTAGCTAACGAGAAAAGGATTCTTCTTTTCGTTCATAGCGCGCGCTGTTTTACTTCGACTAAGTATTCTCCTTTTTCCATCAAAAACACCAATTGTATTGATAGCTAGGCGCGCGCGCTCGAGGGAACTCTGATTTCGGGTACACTTAAATTGCGGCG
>JBGOZA010000150.1:0-3562 GCA_041480025.1 Bathyarchaeia archaeon
CTAGACTCTTCCCTTACCGCGATTTTAACTTGAACATCATTAGGGTTGAACTTCAATGCCTGACCGCATCTCGGGCAATTGCCACCTAGCTGTTCAAGAACCTCTGCAGGAGGTTTCAGCTCATAGCTTTCGTAAAGGACTTCTCCGCATCCTTTACAGACTATCTTTTGGGGCGTTCATTACACCTCGAGAATGTGCAGACAGAATCTCAATGGAAGAATATAAGGTCTTTTGGCGCGCGCTCAAGAAGAGAAGTATCTATTCGATCGCAAGCATTCCAATTATCTTGTTGGCTAAGATACTATTCTCCCCAGTCTTCTTTCTCGATGGAAAGCTTCTCAAGTTCGACGTTGCCATTATCAACAGTCTTCACTTCTAATTCGAGACCACAATCAGGGCAACTGACTATTTCGCCAACCATTGCATCATCTGGAACCTCAATTTCACCCATGCAGTCGGGGCATGAAACTTTGACCATTAGGTGTATCCTCTCGACAACCTATTCAGAGGGTGTTCTTAAGCATTTTTTCGGCTGCATCGAACTGGAAACTAGGACATCTAAACCTGAACAGCGGCGTCGTGGCTCTCTTTCACCAACTGCGGGGAAATCTTAAAGCTAGAGATGTTATGAAGTGAGCTTATGATTCCAGGAAGGTTGATAGCAGCAAGTTGAGTATTGCCATTCTCTACGAATACCCCGAAACAGATGAGATGGGGATAAGACAGACAGCGAAGGATATGGGAATAGATCTCACATATATTCCCTTCCGGAAAATATCCGTCGCTATTGGAAACGGCAGCTTCGGCTTCAGTAGTCCCAACAAAGATTTCAAAGACATTGTCGGTAATGTCAACTCAGTTCTGAACCGAACACAGAGCAAGAATAGACGTTTGTATGCCTCAAGCATTATGGAAGGTCTTGGGAAATATGTCATAAATCCTCTGGAAGTTGAGACACTGTGCTTCAGCAAATTCAGAACGCTTGTGGAATTCTGGAAGCGAGGTATCCCAATTCCTAAGACTGTTTTCATCCCCTGTGATGCCCATGACAAGACGCTTAGAGGTGTGACAATACACAATGAAGACGCTATTGCTGATCTCATGCAGAAAGATCTCGGAAGCGGGAGCATAGTAGTGAAGCCTGATGCAGGAACCCATGGCAATGATGTGCGACTGGCAAGAAACAGGGAGTCACTAGTTAAGTATCTTGATGGAACTGAGCCGTCAATCACTAACCCAGTTGGATTTATTGCCCAAGAGTTCGTTGAGAAATGGTTCTACGACTTGAGAATAATAGTGACTAAAGAACGCGGCACTCCTCCGAACTGCTATCCAACCGCATTGGCCCGTGCTGGCTTCAAAGATTTCCGGACAAACACGTACCTTGGAAATATGGTATTTGGTGTCAAGCTTCCCATTGAGGCTCAGAAATTGGCAGTAAGGGCTGGAGAAGCAGTAGGAAAAGAAAGTGAGGCTTGGCTTCTGGCCCTAGATGCTATGCTTAATGTTGGAGAAGACCGTTTTGTTGATGATGGCTTCATAATGTCTGAAATGGAAAAGCTAGTTCCCTGCTTTGACAAAGTGAAAGATGTCAAGCGTGATGAACATACAAAGAACAGAGATTTCAGAATGTGGAGCAACAGCCTTGAAAAAGCCTACGGCGACTACATGAGCAACGACGCGTACTCGAAGGTCAAGGAAATAATTGAACAAAGTGTGGCTCGCGGAAAAGATAGAATTCTGTTTCACGAAGCCAATTCTTGCCCAGAATTCTGGGAACAGACCCGTATAATAGCCGGAATAAATGTAGCAGTGCCTCTCCTTAAATGTGCAAAAAGCGTTGAGGGATGGAGTTTCTACCAGAAACTAAAAATGGATCAATGAGGCCAGGCAGTTTCTATAGGAGGTGTAAGCATTTTGTTGATTGTAGCTAAAGCAGGAGGAAGAGTTCTCGAATCTGGAATGCCTCCTGAAGTTGCTGAAGACATATGTGAAGTCGTGAAAGGAAACAGTTTTGTTTTTGTTCATGGTGGAGGAATCGAGGTTACTGAACTGGCCAAGAAACTCGGAAAAGAACAGAGATTCGTCATATCTCCCGAGGGATTCAGGAGCCGCTACACAGATAGAGAAACAATGGACATTTTCACGATGGTCATGGCCGGAAAGCTCAACAAACAAGTAGTATTGATGCTCGAGAGCAAAGGCGTCAACGCAATAGGACTATCAGGCTTGGATGGTTGCCTAATCAAAGCTGAAAGAAAGAAACGTCTCATAGTGATTAACGAAAAAGGGCGAAAACAGGTCATAGACGGAGGATACACTGGGAGCATAAACGAAGTCAACGCAAAACTACTGAACCTCCTGCTGAATTCAGGATACGTCCCTGTGATTTCTCCTATAGCTATGAGTGAGGAGTTCGAACCACTCAACGTTGATGGAGACCGCGTTGCAGCAAAGACAGCTGCAGCCCTCAAGGCTGATATCCTCGTATTACTAACAGATGTTGAAGGCGTTGCTCTAGAAGGAAAGACAGTGTCAAGACTAGGACTGAACGAAACAAAAGAGATTCTCCCAAAGATCGGCCCTGGAATGATTACGAAGCTCCAGGCAGCAACTGAAGCTCTGGAGAACGGTGTAAAAGAGGTCGTAATTGCTTCCGGGCAACGCCAAAGGCCGATCTCATCGGCCATCAACCATGAGGTAGGGACAGTGATTAGCGATGGATGAAAAAGAAGTCGAGACTATAGAACAGGAGTTCGCCGCAGATATATATGCGCGCAAAAACTTGGTTGTCGAGAAGGGTAAAGGTGCTCTTCTCTGGGACAAGAATGGCAAAGAATACATCGACTGCATGGGCGCCTACGGTGTCGCCGTAGTTGGACACTGCCATCCAAGAGTCGTAGATGCTATCAAGCACCAATCAGAAATGCTTCTGGCTTGCCACAATTCCTTGTATACAGAAGCAAGATCACAGTTCTTGAAGAAACTCTTCGCCATTGCGCCTCCTAAACTTAGAAAAGCATTCCTCTGCAACAGCGGCGCAGAATCAGTTGAGGCCGCCTTGAAAATCGCCCGAAGATCAACGGGCAAAACCGACATAGTGGCCTTCGTTGGAGCCTATCATGGCAAAACCTTCGGAGCTTTATCTGCAACTTGGAATGCTCGATACCGTACTCCCTTCCAGCCTCTGGTTCCGGGATTCACCCATGTACCGTATGGTAAAACAGATGCAGCTTCGGGTGCCGTGACTGACAAGACAGCAGCCATAATAGTTGAACCAATACAAGGAGAAGGCGGAATAAGAGTTCCCCCGTCAGACTTTCTGAAGGAGCTTCGCGAACTCTGTGATAAGAAGAATATTCTGCTAATCTTTGATGAAGTGCAAACTGGCTTCGGAAGAACAGGCAAAAACTTTGCCTGCGAACACTCAGGCGTTACTCCTGATATCCTATGTCTGGCCAAAGCGGTTGGAGGAGGCCTGCCTCTCGGTGTGACAATTGCAAAAGACGAAATAATGGCAAGTATGAAACGCGGCGAACATTCCAGCACCTTTGGCGGTAAC
>JBGOZA010000151.1:0-3523 GCA_041480025.1 Bathyarchaeia archaeon
GGGCTCAAGAAGATTCTAAACACTGTCTCCGTCGGAGTTGCAGTCACTACACCCGAAGGAGACATCAGCTACGCCAATGATTCCTTATGGGAAATGTTTGGCTTCAACTCAAGCGAAAAATTCTTGGCCGTTCCTTTCGTTGACCACTATTTTGATCCAAGAGATAGAGTGCGATTCATTAACTTCCTAAAGAAAGGCCCGGTTGCAGATTTCGAGACTCAGTTCAAGCGCAAGGACGGCTCCATATTCCCGGGTTCAATAAGCTCAAAGACTCTCGCCACCGAAACTGGGAATCAAATCGTCAACGTATTTCAGGATGTCAGTGAGTTCAGGAAAATGGAGGAGGAGCTGAAGAAACGCGCGCAAAGTTTGCAGGAAAGGGATGAAATGATCAGAAAAATCTCCACGCCTGTGGTTGATGTTTGGGAAGGTATAGTGATGCTACCAGTGGTAGGTATTCTCGACTCAGCTCGCGCAAAGCAACTTACGGAGTCTATTCTGGAACGTATATTCCAACAAAAGACCGAGCTCATCGTGATCTTGAGCATTGGAGGCATTGCTGCAATTGATACAAAGACGGCCAATCATATTCTCCGCACTGTACATGCCATAAAACTGATGGGTTCAGAAATGATTATTACAGGAGTTAGACCAGATGTTGCAACAACTCTCGTAGCTCTTGGCATAGACTTGACAGGCATCGTTACGCGCAGCACTATGAGAGAAGGTCTCGAATACGCCTTCGACAAGTTAGGAGAGAGGGTGACGAAGAACTCGTAGGAGTGAACGAGTTTGGAGACAGACTCAATTCCAATTCTGAAGTCGGGAGATTGCCTCATCACCTCTCCTCAAGTGGCGATGCATGACAGGCTAGCGGTCCAATTCAAGAACGACGTACTTCGGAGAATCATTGAAACGAAAGCCAAAGGCCTTATCCTAGACGTAAGTGCTATAGGCATAGTAGACAGCTTCTTAGTTCGACAGATTGAAGAGATAGCCACAGCATCAAGCATAATGGGGTCTCACGTCGTCGTGGTCGGTCTAAAACCTGACGTTGCAATGACATTAGTAGAAATGGGTTTTCAGTTGGGAAAAGTCTACACTGCACTCAACATCGAGAAAGGTCAAGAGCTTCTGCGAAAAGTCTGGGGACGTTAAGTTTGGACCAAGAATTGGTTGAAATCATAGAGATCAGAAACGAATCGGACATCATAACGGCCCGAGTTAAGGCAAAAGTCATAGCAGAGGCTTTGGGATTCGGCTACATGGATCAAACAAGAATCGCCACCGCTGTCTCCGAACTCGCAAGAAACGCTAACCAATACGCAGGGGAGGGCAAAATAACAATCACGCCCGCGAATAGGCAAGGGAGAAAAGGAATAGAGATCGTCGTCGACGATCATGGGCCTGGCATAGAGAATCTGGAACTGGCATTAAAAGGAGGCCACAGCACCGCTGGTGGTCTAGGTATGGGCTTGTCGGGTTCCAAGAGACTCATGGACGAATTTGACATCAAAACCAAAAGCAAAGAAGGCACCACAATAGTTGCAAGAAAATGGCTGTGATAACGATTGAAAATCGGAGTGGCATCCAGACCAGTTCTGGGACTCAACGTGAATGGCGATGCATATGTCGCTAAAGAATGGGAAGGACAAACCTTGCTCGCTGTATTGGATGGACTCGGACATGGCAGGGAAGCACAGGCAGCATCTGCAAAGGCAAAAGTATACTTACTGGAAAACAATGCAAACGATGTAGAACGCCTCATCTCTGAGCTTCACGCCCACTTGCGCAAGAGTAGAGGGGTCGTAGCGGGACTGGTAAGGATTAACAGAAATGCACACAATATTCTTTTTTGCGGCGTCGGCGATACAGATGTACGTATAATAGGTGAGCCACCTATGCATCCTGCTTCACTGGAAGGTATTGTCGGCATTAATCTAAGAAGGGCTAGAAAATTCGAATATCAATACAGTTCTATCAAGGCAGTCGTACTCCACTCCGACGGAATCTCGAGCAAATTCGACCTCTCAGATTTTCCGGAGATGTATGAACAGCCACAACAAACCTGCGAGCAAATCATGGCCAAATACGGCAAGGAATACGATGACGCCACCATAATCATTGCGGTAGAAGATGATCACAGCCATGAGCCATAGCGTGACGGATACAGAAGTGTCAAGCGACATTGCAGTATTAGTTGCGGTCGAGAAAGTGAGATGCACGGCAAGGAAACTAGGGTTCTCTGAATGTGATCAGACCAAGATTGCAATTGCCACTTCTGAGCTAGCAAGGAACATTCTGGTTCACGCTCAAGGGAAAGGCAAGATAATTGCCAAGCCCATCGTAGAACCAAACAGAGTAGGCGTAATAGTTATCGTTAAAGACAAAGGACCCGGAATAGCAAATGTTGAGGAGGCTCTTCAGGGAATCAACGCCTCACGAAAAGGTCTCGGAGTAGGACTAGGTGGAGCAAAACGTCTCATGGATGAATTCGAGATCAAGTCAAAAGCAGGCGAAGGAACAACCATAACCGCAAAGAAATGGAAGGATAGCGGAGCACTCCAAAAGGAGACTAGCCGATGTCAATAGCCGAACAGAAAGACTTGCTGTCCAGAGTCGCACAGAGAATCTTTGAGGAAGCCACAAGCTCAAGCTTGGGCTCAACCTTCCACATAATCATTTCCTTCCACCTGAGAAACAAGTTCGGTAAAGACCCCTACGAAGTACTCATTGAAGACCCCAAATGCTTCTACAACGGGCTCAAAGAAGTCTTAGGCGAAGGTGCAGAAGCCGTCATCAACCTAGTAGGCGCATTCCTCACCATAAAATACGATGTCGACTGCACAGCAGAAGAATTCACAAATCTGTTCACCAAGGACAGCACATTGTCAACACAGAAGCTGTCCGAAATATTCGGAAGCATAATCACCCAAGAAGAACAGAAACTGAAGCCATGATAATGCAGAACCCACATCTGTCATAAGTATACCTCTAATGGAAAAATGTTAAAAAATGGTGATATATAGAAAGAGCAAGAAAGACATTGCCGGGTACATTCGCCAACAAGTCTTCAAATGGTGGATCAATCTTCAATAGCATTTTGATTATCCACAACACAAGGATAGCCAAGGCGATAAGGAAAACCCAACTGCTGAGAAACTCTTGTTTCTTTCTAGAATCTAGGCATTTTTCACCCATAGTGAACACCGTGCCTAGTTCAGATAAGATTTTTCCTAGGTATTCCATAGGGCTCTTTTTAGTGTCGAACACCTGTCACTCTTCTTCGTTCTTGTCTCCGTTGATATTTGGTATGTTTCCGTTGATAAGGCAAGTCTCATTCACCAAAAGAAAAATGCTGAAACCTCTCTAGGGCTCGTTTTAGCAGAATCGCCTATAGGCTCGTTTACAGACGCATTTATCGCGTTCAGACTCAGAACAAGCATTATTGGTTCTTCATAAACGATTTATGTTAACATCATTGATTGAACACTACGATTTGAACACTATCTCAACATCAGGA
>JBGOZA010000152.1:0-3518 GCA_041480025.1 Bathyarchaeia archaeon
AACACGATAACTCTGCCTGTGTCCCTGCTGTCGGGCATTATCCTTCCTCTCGCCCTTGCTCCACTCTGGCTTCAAGATCTCGCGAAAATCAACCCATTTTCGTACGGAGTTGATACAGCTCGCGCATTATTCGCGGGTAATTTTCAAAACGTCGAAATCCTAGAGGGGTTCATCATCATCGGCGTGCTTGCAGTCGCCACATTCCTTTGGGCATTGAGGTCACTCAAGAAGATGGCATCATGAGTAGGGGATTCATATCTCGCAGTTTCCACACTTTGACACTCATCCATAAATGGCGTGGCATTCTTGCTTGCGCGCGCTAGAGTAGGCCTCAACTAATTGTGTTCTATAGCAGCGAGCGCTGCTTGCATTAGTTGGCGTCTAGTCGTCGGCTAGGTTTTTCTTCAGGTTTTCTTACGGAAATGATTATTGGAAGACTGAGGAAGGGAAAAGCAGCCAGAACCGTGAAGGATAAGTCGTATCCTAGTGAGCCAATTGAGCTACCTAGCACAAACGAAAGAATCGACGAGACTGCGAATGATGCTGTCGAGTTAATGCCTATCACTGTGCTGAAAACCTCCGGTCTGGAAACATCGGATAAGAAGGCATCTGTGGTGGCGAGAAGACCGTAGAAGGCGAATCCTAACACCACAACCGTAAGGTATAGAGGGGCTCCGGAGAACAGGACGAGACCGAGAGCTGAGACGCCTTCTATTATTGCTAATGCTGCTATTGTTTTCTTTCTGCCGACACTGTCTGACAGGCGACCGCAGATTGGACCACTGAAGATACCTGCTACATTAGACAATGACATTAGCAAATAGGCTTGAGCACCCAAGCCTTTGCCGAGATCAAAGTAGTATATCCCGAATAATTGCAGTCCTCTGAAAGCCACAACAATAGTGGCTGTGGCCAGGATAAGGATGAGAGGCTTTTCAAGTTCCCGAAGACTCGGCCTAGAACGCTCTAAATCAGCTCTACGGGAATCATGAAGATAATGCCAGAGGATAGGTGCTAACGATATTCCCAGCAATGAGAGGGTGAGAGAGGCTACGCGCCATCCAAAGGTCTCCGTCAAAACCCCTACTACTAGGGGAGCAATAAATGAGCCAATTGAGCCTCCAGTCTGATGATAGCCTAAACCCTCCCCTCGTCTCTCAGGGAACAGATCAGCGACTAAAGGTATGCCCAGGACATGGTATGTGCTGCCTCCAACTCCAGCGGCGAAGAGCACAATCATTAATGACGATGCATTTTGTGAAAAGCTTGCGGCTGCAAAGGCAATAGCCGTAACGAGTAAGCCAATGCTGAGGAGGCGTTTTCTACCCATCCTTCTCGACAAGGTTCCGAATATGACTGGTAAAAGAGCATACGGGAGACTGAATGCAAGAAGGAGCAAACCTGCTTCAAAGGTTGAGAGACCATATTCAAACCCGAATTTCAAGAGTATAATTGGTGGAGCTAGCTGATACATGTGATTAGCTGCATGCGCGGTTGAGACTAGGACCAATGAGAGAGAGCTTCTATGCTCATCTTCAACGGTTTTGATCAGGAATGCAGCCTCCGAAAATTGATGCAAACATCGATACTCTTAGACCGGTATATGTTTTCCCATATTGCCAAATCGCATGCTTTGATATACGAAACGCGCGCTGGAAACCGTTGAGAATAGTGTTTGGATACGGTAGCCAGAATAACCAAATTGCTGTCCATTTGGAGGTTAGAAGATTCGCTCTGAATAGTGCGCCTAGCCCATCGGGACCAAGCGCGCGCGCGATGAAGTGCAGATTTGACGCTTGGTTTCTGATGTCGCTGGCGGTTCAGATCTTGATGGCGTATGTTTAACCTTTAGCGCGCGCTATTTGGCAAAGAAGCTTGTTTAGTAGGCGTAACTTCAAGTTTTGTCGTAGCGAGCGTTGCGTGTGCCCCACACAGAGTAATCCCGCTCGGAGACGGATGCTAGAAATGATTCTTGCTCTATTGGCGGGAGAGTTGTGGCTCTTTTACCGCGAAGAATATTATGAAGACTGCTATTATTGGGAACGCTGAGCCAATTCTGATTGCGGTTGGAACATCTGCTAGCAATATTACGAATCCTCCAGCCAAGGAGGCTGTGGCTCTTCCGAAGCTATCCATGGAATTCAATATGCCTAGTGCCCCACTTTTTTCTTTAGGGGATACTGCTGCATTCACGTAGGCTGATGCCGCCATGAAGTAACTGCTGTAGAGACTCATCAGGATCATAGAAAGAATAATCCATTGGAGTTCTCCTCCTATAAGCAGGACAAGATTTCCTAGTGCTATGCTGATTCCGGCAGTGATCAGGATAGGTTTACTTCCAAGTTTGTCGCAGAGACTTCCTGAAATCGGTTGCAGGAGGGCTGCAGCCCCCATTCCTATGAGGGAGATTACTCCGAAGAGCTCCTTACTGTATCCGAGGGTTCTGACTACATAGACGTTGAAATTGGGTCCGAGAAATGAGCCTCCGACAACACAGACAGCTGTTGCTGCGTATAAGACGAGTATCTTGGAAGCTCTCTTTCCTTTCTCAGCGCGCGTTCTTGCTGTCTCGACGAAGGAGGCTCTTTTCACCGACTTCGTTGAATCAGCGCCTGTTACTAGGAAGATGAGGCCTCCAGCAAAGCAAATGACGGCGACAATTATCCAGAGAACGTTGAAACCGAGTGCTTGAACGATGACGCCGCCCAGTAGGGGACCGACCGCAAATCCAGCGGTTTCGAATGAACCTAGAATACCCATGTTTCGCCCCACTGTTTCAGGAGGTGATAAGTCTGAGACCAAGGCCCAGGCGCATGGTATGAAAGCGGCTATGCAGATGGCTGAGCATGCTCTGACGAGCAGAAGAGGCAAGGCGTCCCTCTGGAACGTCATCAATATGAAAATCACGGGTAGGCCGAACATCGCGGATACGATGAAAGGTTTCCTTTTCCCCACGTAATCTGATATGCGGCCCCAGAGGAATGCTGATGGGACCATGATGGCGGCGAAGACTGAGAAGACAAGCCCAACCTCAACTGCGGACCCGCCGAGCTCGCTTATCTGGATCGGCAGAAAGCTTGTGGCTATTCCCCACTGAACCCTCAATAGGAAGCTCGTGAAACAGACCGCTAGATAGGATCGATTGTTCTCCGTCTTAACGAGCATGCCATAGAACGCCAAAGAGGGACTTATTGAAACTATCCGTTCAAGCGCGCGCTATGGAGAATGGTACAACGCTAACTATGAGATTGCTGAACATGTTCCTTATCCATGTCCCAATTGTCATTCTCAGGAAGGTTTTTCGTTCTTCGAGGTTCAGGATCAGCACTCTCGAGTAGAGACATATTACAAAGAGGACTTTCCGTCACCATCGAATGAGTACTAAAGAACGCGCGCCGTGAAGGAAAAAGAGAGGAAGAAAAGTTTACTGCATCGAATCCATGTAGCGGAAGAATTCTTCGGCAGTGGATACGATTTCAACGGTTACCTGTCCCCATTTCGATGCAGCCTCATATATC
>JBGOZA010000153.1:0-3506 GCA_041480025.1 Bathyarchaeia archaeon
AGGTGGGGCTGCGGAGATTTGAACTCCAGTCACGAGAGCCCAAGTCTCGTAGCCTAGACCAAGCTAGCCGACAGCCCCTTTTTGGCAATCTAGAGTCCCATTTGAATGAAGCCATAATTAAAACTCTTTGGGCTAATCGCCACTTGGTTGGCATCAAGTTTCGTGAAATCGCAATGATAGAACTAGTCATTGAAGACTCTTGAGACTCGTCATTTCCTTCCTATCTTTCTATTGACTACCATATCTAGAAAGAATAAGAGAAGCGCGCGCGCTAACTTTACCCTGCTTGCTTCCAACTAATTACTTAAAACCCATCAAGAGGACTGATTCTGACGCGCACTATGCCAGCGTTCTAGAACAATTGGGTAGATGTCTGAGTTGACTTGTTAATCTCATTGAATCTCTTAGCTGCAGCTTGATGTATCGCATCTTTCAGTTTCTGTCCTTCAATCTTTGCAAGTCTTATTTCTCTGAACTTATGTGCCAACTCATTGTCGCGAAGAGACAGGCTTGCCCAAGTCTCGAAGTCTCCACTGGTGTTGTGGAATCGGATTGACTGCGTGTCGATTTCTTTGATCTTTGAAGCAAAGCCCTTGAGACTCCATGCTCTTACTCCTGCTGAGTAATCTTCAGCCTTTGATCTATGGAAAATGAAAGGTTCGTTGGCAGCAACTACGAACAATCTGAGTCTGGACTCAAAATCTGAAACGGCGCCCTGTGCCGTTACTGCCGCGTCCCACGGCGTCTTATACGGGCTAAAATACGTATGGACCTCCCCCGGGCCGCCTCCCGCCGTATACATATAGTAGAGATGATCGCTGATGAGGAAGTCTCTCCAAAGTCTTGAAAACTCTTCATCATCAGCCTCTCTGACTAGCGGTTCAAGATCTTTGGTGGTAGTATAATATGCCCACTGCATAGTATTTCCGATCCAACCGCTGGTGCTACGTTCTATGTCAGCCCATGATATAGTGCCGCCCGTTTCTGGAACATCCAATTCACCAACAGCCTCGTGCCGCATCAGAACCTCAGAAGGCGTAGATAGGATCAGGTTCCCTTTTTTCAGAATTTCCTCCGGCATCATACGTAGGAAATCATGTATCCCTGTCTCCGGCCAATGATGTTCACCAAACGTCTCGTAGTCTGGAAAGATAATGATGCATTGGTCATTCGAAGAGGCTATCCAAGACGCGTATTTCTCAGACGTCAATGGGTACTCGGACCATGACGTCTGTGAAAATCTGAAACCGATATCGTCGGTAAGCTTGAAGTTTCTGAGAAGAACTCTAATCTTAGCATCCTTCACCCTGTAGACGTAGTTGGGTGATCTTCCCAGGAGAGTCCTATCCGCGCCTTCTGTGACTATTCCATCATATCCAAGAGACTCGACTTCTTTTGCAATGGCATTGTTGTAGAGCAACTCAGTATTCTCGAAGACTGATGGCTCCTTGTTGAGGAGGTCTTTCATCATTCTTCTATGCAACCTGACTTCTTCAATGAACTCCTCTCGAGTAGGATACAAACTCACCACAGAGTGATAATAAGTCTGGTCTAGAAACTCAACATATCCCGTCTCGGCTAGTTGCTTGAAAAGCTCTAGGACATCAGGTGCGTACCTCTCACATTGTTCTATGAACACACCAGAAACGCTGAATGAAAACTTGGCCTTTTTCTTTTCTTTCTTGAATTTGTCGATCAACTGAAGTAAAATCATGTTTGAAGGAAGATAGCATTTCCTGCAGGCTCGTTCAAAGATTTCTCTGTCCACTGATTGGTCAAAATAGTAATCGAAGAGTTCTTTTTTGCTCACGCGATGAAACATATGGCGTTCCCAGAAGAATCCCTGCCTTATCCTGTGAGGTTGATGAATCTCAAAAATGAAGACGACGTCGGTCAACCTTTTCTGCCTCAAGCGCAAGCTCGGAATAAGTCTCTAAGTTCTACCTTGAAGAAACGGAGGAATTCCTTTCTGAACATCCATAACCTCATAGAGGGCATATGCATCCAGCATTGCCTTTACTTCAATAGCTGATCTTCTGCGCATAGGTAAACTATCCCTAATGCCAAGACGCAACATGATCCGCGAGACAAGTGCTGCAGCCTCCTGAAGATCTCTGAGATCAACCTTATCCTCAGTGTCAGCAGCTGTATGCCCAAAACCTCTAGTACCCGCTGAAGCTCTGAAAGTATCTCCCGGAGGGAGCGTAGCTGTCTCTATTCCTTCTAGAGCGTACGGCATATGATCGCTATACAAGCCAAAGCTGACCCCAATTCTAAGCGGTATCCTCATCTCTTTACCCAACTGTCTGAAGAAAGTCGATGATTCAGGAAAACCTTGGAGCATTATTCCCGGTCTGTTCCCTCTTCCAGCCGCGTCGAGGTTAAGCATGAAACGAACAGAATCCATTTCTTCTCTATGTTGCTTCGAATAAGCTGTTGAACCGAAACAACCTACCTCCTCACCAGGGTACAGTATGAAACGAAGAGTTCGCCGGAGGGTATCTGCGTGTTTGACCAATACTCTTGCTGCCTCGACTGCCACAGAGGTTCCTCCTGCGTCATCCATAGCGCCTACAGATATATCGTGGCCATCAAAATGAGCTCCCACAATCATCATTTCTCCATTGCTTTTTCCACCTGAAATATCTCCCATTACGTTCCAACCGATTGCTGGTCCAACCCTATGGTTCATTGTTATCCTTACTCTTACCGGACCATCTTTCTGGAGTCTAGCGAGGTACGCACCTGTCTCTCTGGATATTCCTACGCTTGGGAAATCAGCAATACGACCCATTTCCTTCGGACAGCTCCACGTTGCGACACCTGTTTCCTCAAGCAGACCGGGGTCATTTTTCATATAGATGAAGCCTCTAGCACCAAGTTTCTCAGCCCGTCCCATCTTTTCGCATCTGTGAGCGCTCCTCATCCAAGGTGGGCTGAAAGCACTAGTCATGACAATCTTGCCTGCGACCTGATTCCCCTGCAACTCATAGTCAACTTTCATACCGTCTCCAAGATTCAGGAAATCGGCTTCCACGCCTTCTGCAGGAGTGCTCGGGCTCCAAGGAAGGCCTATCGCAGGAAGGATGCGCCGTACAGGAGAAATGACCTCAAATCTGGTCGTGCCTCTCCACCATCCATTATATTTGAACTCTTCAGTGTGAACGTTTGTTAGCCCATACTGTTTGAGCTTTCTCAGAATGAAGTTTACGGCCCGTTTTTCACTAGGTGTTCCAGCGAAGCGACTACCGAAGCTGCACAGTTGATGATGAACCTGGCTCGCCTCATCAGAGGCGTAGATTCTCCCCAGCATATCTTCTTCAATTCTTTGGGTATCAGTTTCCATCAACTAACATCACCTGAGTCTTAGCAGAAGCTCTGGCCCGATGCTGGCATATCAAACATCTAACCATACGTTCTGCCAACAAGCAGATTCATGGTTCTAGAGATTTAACACTTGGGCCCATGGGAAAGCCGATGCTTCCTGAATGCGCGCGCTAACATAG
>JBGOZA010000154.1:0-3501 GCA_041480025.1 Bathyarchaeia archaeon
ACCTTCCTGGTGAAAAAGTCAGCATTGATGTATCCAGGACGCGTATGATTCCAGTTGGAACGGATGCCCTCTCACCTGCCCCACAGCATGATATATATTCAATTGAGGATCTGCGTCAGCTAATCTATGCCTTGAAAGAGGCGACGGACTACTCGAAGCCTGTAGCTGTTAAGATAGCGGCGGTGCATAACGCTGCCGCCATTGCCAGCGGGATAGCTCGAGCTGGCGCAGACATAGTGGCAATAGATGGTAAGAGAGGTGCTACGGGTGCCGCTCCAAAAGTAATTCGTGATAACGTTGGAATACCCATAGAGCTTGCTCTGGCCTCTGTGGATCAGCGTCTGCGTGATGAAGGAATAAGAAACAAGGTCTCTTTGATTGCGTCAGGAGGCATAAAGAGCAGCTCAGATGTCGTGAAAGCAATAGCTTTGGGCGCTGATGCAGTATACATCGCCACTCCCGCTCTTGTAGCGATCGGATGTACTGTCTGCCAAAAATGCTACACTGGTAAGTGTCCCTGGGGCATAGCAACAACGGATCCTTGGATATCCAAGAGAGTCAACCCGGACATAGCTACTAGGAGACTGATGAATCTCCTTCAAGCTTGGAGTTGGGAGGTGAAAGAGATGATGGGTGGAATCGGAGTTAACGCCGTTGAGAGTCTGAGAGGGAACAGGTTGCATTTGCGGGGGGTCGGGCTGACAGACACAGAGTTGAGGATTCTAGGAGTGAAGATGGCTGGTGACTAGAGATGGATGGTTTTGAAGAGAAACGACTCAGAGTCAGAGAAGGAACTGCCAGAATAGATGCAGATGGAATGCATTACAGGACTCTTAATGCCCTCATGAAAAGCCTCAGCGGCAGTGGTGTGAAGAAGATAGAGCTTCACAACGTGTGTGGACAACGGTACATAGGTACTGGTCTAGGGGACTTGACGATCGAAGTCCATGGCACGCCTGGGAATGACCTCGGAGCCTTCATGAAAGGTCCCAATTTGATTGTGTGTGGAAATGCTCAGGATGGGTGTGGTAACACCATGGACGAAGGAAAAATAGTGATTCACGGTCATGCAGGAGACATAGCTGGATACTCAATGAGAGGTGGAAGCATCTTCATCCGAGATGATGTTGGATACCGTGTTGGAATTCATATGAAGGAATATCAAGATAAGGTGCCGGCCATAGTGGTCGGAGGTACTGCTCAAGACTTCCTAGGCGAGTACATGGCAGGTGGAGTACTAGTTGTTCTAGGGTTAACTTTGTCCGATAGCTTGGAGCATAACGCACGGTTTGTTGGCACGGGGATGCATGGTGGCAAGATGTATGTTCGAGGAAAAGTAAAGAATCCTGCAGATGATGTTGAGGTCACTGACCTGGATGAAGACGATAATAAACTCCTGTACTCCCTTGTAAGCGAATTCTGCAGCTGCTTCAACTTTGACAAAGACGCTATTATGGCTCAAAGGTTCAGCAAGCTTGTCCCTATCTCAAAAAGACCTTATGGAAAACTCTATGCAATCTAGGAAATAGGCAGCACACGCTTCAGAGTTGTTCTAACCTTTTAAGTCGTTAATAAATTCGCTCAGGTCAACAGTGGATACATCGTTTTCATCCTTCAGCTTCTGTTTAGCAGGGGGATTCTCGATGTAGAAGGGTATTCGTTTGACGAAGCGTTCTTGAAATGTGGTTTTCAGCTCGTTTTGATAGAAGACTCCAATTGGAATTCTCTCGTTCCACTCCTCAGCCTTCTCCATACCTGCCATTTTCTTCTTGAATACCTCGTCTTCATTGTGTACAATAGGGTCAAAGCCTGTGTCTTCGAGTTTGTATAGCCTTGGATTGTTCTGACCCATATTTGCGATTTCACGATCTTTGCCAGCGTACCAATCTCTTGTGTATAAGTCATTGTATGTTGGGCATGGCTGCAGGCATTCAACAAACGCCAAACCCTTGTGCTGGATACTCTGCTTTATGATGTTCTTCAGATGCAATACGTCAAAAGCATATGATCTGGCGACAAAAGTGTATCCTGAAGTAATTGCAAGTGCTACTGCGTTGACTGCTTCATTGATGTTAGGGTTTGGAAGCGACTTCGTCTTCAATCCTATCTGAAGTGTTGGTGATGCTTGTCCCTTGGTCAAGCCGTATACACCGTTGTTGTAGAGTAGATAAGTCATGTCGATGTTTCTTCTCCCAGTGTTAACGAAGTGGCCTGCTCCGATTCCCAGCCCATCACCATCTCCACCGACGCAGATAACCTCTAACCCTGGGTTTGCCACCTTAATGCCCATAGCAAAAGGCAGAACTCTACCATGTAATGTGTGGACGCCGTTCACCCCTATGAAGTGAGGTGTCTTTGAAGAGTTACCAACGCCTGAAACTACTACAACATTGTGAGGTTCAAGGCCTAGTTCTGATATTGCCATCTGCAATGCGCTTAGTATACCGAAGTCTCCACAGCCTGGACACCAGTCAACGTATTCGTTTGTCCTGAGTTCTGGTTGGTTATGCGCCAAGCATCAACACCTGCCTCTCCGGGGCTTTATCTGTTAGAATCGCCTTCAGTGCTTGATAGACCTCTGTGGTCATCATGGGTCTGCCTGTGTACTTGAGAATGTAGTAGTTTGGTTTGATTGTTGTATATTGGGTTACTATTCCGCCGAGTTGGGCGGTAAAGTTATCTTCAATATCTATTACGCGTTTCTTTCCTTCCAGCATCTGTCTCAGATATGTGGAGGGAAGGGGATGAATCATGCGTACTTGTATGAAGCCCAAACTATGTCCCTCTTCCCTAAGCTGGTTCAGCGCTTCAATTATGGCACCTTTAGGTGAGCCCCAGCTGACCACGATGTTCTCCGAGTCCTGATCACCATAGAAGTTAACTTTCATTTCCAAAGGCACTTCTCTATCGACGACTTCAAGTTTTTTCAGGCGCTTATCCATCATCTTTCTTCTGATGAATGGTTCTTCGTTGATGTTGCCTGATTCCTTATGTTCATCGCCACTATACCATTGAACAGCGTTTCTGGTTCCCAAGAAAGCTCTTGGCGAGATTCCTGTCTCTGTGAATTGGAAGCGTTTGTACTCTCTGCCTTCGAGTTCCTTCTCGGAGACAATTTCGCCCCGGTTAATCTTCGTGTTCTTGTAGTCGAATACAGGGTATGTCTGTGTGGAATTAGCCATTCCTTTGTCGAGGAGATGGATAACGGGCATCTGGTATTTCTCGGCTAGATTGAAGACTTCAGCTGCGTCGAAGAAGCATTCTCTGATATCTCCTGATGCTAGAACTATTCGTCCAAATTCTCCATGAGCCGCATGTATCGCGAAGCGGAGGTCCTGTTGACTATGTCTTGTTGGTTGTCCAGTCGCCGGTCCGCCTCGCTGATAATATGTTATGACCACTGGGACCTCATTCTGTCCTGCCCACCCCAAGCCTTCGGCCATCAAGGAGAAGCCTGGCCCTGACGTGCTTGTTGCTGCACGTGCACCTGTCAAGCATGCG
>JBGOZA010000155.1:0-3438 GCA_041480025.1 Bathyarchaeia archaeon
AAAATGCAATCTTTTTATCGGTAGGCGTGCAAATCCGTGGTCGATGGGAAATGACTGAAGCAATTGAAGAACAAGTAAAGAAACTCCTGGAAGACGTGAAGCCGCAACTTCAAGCAGATGGTGGAGACATAAGTTTCGTTTCTATGGAGAACGGCGTAGTTAAGGTTGAACTGAAGGGAGCATGTTCAGGTTGCCCAATGTCTGCTATGACGGTCCAATGGGGAATAGAACGTTACTTGAAGAGCAAAATTCCTGAGGTAGTAAGAGTAGAGGCTGTTCAATAATAGTTTCCTGTACCCTAATTTTCTGAAGGATTAGTAGGAATATGGACAATAGCGTGCACTCGACTGAAGCGCGCGCTGAATTGTTTTGAATTGTTTTGAGACGCAAAGGATAAGATTGATAGCGGCAGAGTTGGCTACTCCGGGAGAGGTTTGATTAAGCCGTTCCTCATCATCATTGCTGTTTCCTCTCGAGCTCTTCCTATTATCGAATAAACCCTATTGGTCAGTTCTTCTCTGCTTAGCTTTATTCTTGAAACCCCGGTCTCCATTGCTTTCATTCCAACCGCTATTGCTTCTCTGGGAAAGACTTCCCATTCCTCCATCTTTGGAACAATATTGTCTTCACTTAACCCCCTATCTTCAGCAATCTTAGCTAGTTCCATAGCTCCAGCTATGCACATTTCATCAGTAATCGTTTTTGCTCGGACATCCAAAGTACCTCTGAAGATTCCGGGGAAGCCCAGTGAGTTATTTACTTGGTTCGGGAAGTCTGAGCGCCCGGTTGCAACTATTCTTGCCCCTGCCTCTTTGGCTTCCCAAGGCCATATCTCAGGATTCGGATTCGCACAGGGGAATACTATGGCATCGTCAGCCATTGCCTTAATCCATTCCTTCTTGATGATGCCTGGACCAGATCTTGAGAGAGCTACGCAGACATCAACACCTCTCAATGCCTCTTGTATCCCACCCACTCGACCTTCTGCATTGGTGGTTGTCGCGATCTTCCATTTTACTGGGTCCACGTTTTCAAGCCCCTTTCTATCAGTGTTCAGAATTCCTTTCGTATCAACCATGAAGACATTTCCAGGGTTGACCCCTGCTACCAAGAGGAATTCAAGTACAGCTGTATTGGCTGCCCCAGCTCCTATCAAGGCAACTGTAACATGGTTCTCTTTCTTACCCACGAGTTTAAGCGCATTTACGAATGCAGCTAGAGTGACTGTTGCGGTCCCTTGCCTGTCGTCGTGCCAGACAGGGATCTCGAGCTCCTTTCTGGCTTTGTCCAGGACGTTATAGCATTTTGGTGATTCAATGTCTTCTAGATTGATTCCACCTACGCTGGGTTCGATCCATTTGCACAGATTGACTATGTCATCTTCTTTTTGTGTTGATAGTACTAGAGGAAAGGAATCCACACCACCCAGATACTTGTATAGAAGGGATTTTCCCTCCATAACTGGCAATCCTGCAGGTGCACCAATGTTGCCAAGACCTAGGACTCGACTGCAGTCGCTTACTACGGCTACAAAATTCCATCGACTCGTATATTCGAAGCTCAACTCCTTGTTTTGAGCAATTGCCTTACATGGCTCAGCTACCCCGGGGGTATACCATATGGAGAAGTCTTGAAAATCACGAATAATACATTTCGGAACAACCTCGATCTTGCCTTGATAGAAAGGATGATATTTCAAGGCTAGATTCCCTGGGAGCTCAGCTTTAGACACACGATCTTTCTGCAGCATAGATGACACCTAGCAATCCACACTGCCGCATAACGTATAAACGGGTTTGCATAGGACTAGGAGTGGTCGAATCCAATAATACCCATGTTAGGAATAGACGCTCGAAAGAACTACATAGAATGGGTTCTCAACAGAGGGCACATTGGTTTTAGGAAGTGAGGTAAGGATGGCCGATAAAGACATTAATGTTAAGCCAAGTCGGGAAGTATTGATCTCAGGATTACTAGCAACATCGAAACAGTCTCTATCTTCTTGGGAAGAATCGATCAAGGACCCTGTTCTCAACCAAAGGAGAGCCCTTCAGAGCCTCCTTCAAGAATATGCCAAAACTGAGTATGGAGAACAACATGAAGCAAACAGAACACAATCTCTCGAAGACTTTCGAAGAAACTTCCCAGTAACAAGATACAGCAGCATCAGACCATTGCTTGAACAGGTGAAGGAAGGTAATTTCCACGCCTTTCTATCAGAGAAACCTTTGAACTGGGTTCTCACCAGAGGAACAACTGGAGAACCCAAAGTCTTTCCCATAACTACGAGACATTTGCGAGAGATCTTTGAGTGCGGTTCCAGAGCGGTATTGAACTATGCATTGTCAAGTGGAGGGACATTCATGCTTGATGGGAGAGTCCTCAATCTTAATTTCCCCTCAAATGTGAGGACTCTTGACCAAGGAGACAGTAGAATCGTGTTTGGTTACAGCTCTGGCACATACGCGAAGTTGAACCCTATGTTCAGGGGCTTGTCATTAATTCCGAGGCAAGAGGACATTGATGCCCTAGGAACTGATTTGACCCGTGAAGGCTGGAATAAGAGATATGACTTCATTTATGACGAGACAAAGAGTCAAGATGTAGTCTGCATAATTGGAGTAGCTCCTGTTCAGGCATCTTTTGGACGTTACATCAAACGAAGATACGGTCAGTATCCTAAGGATCTATGGAAGACAAGAGTCATTTTCAGTACCAGTGTACCGAAGATCCAGACAAAATACTCTCACATCCTCAAATCCCTATATGGTGATGCGCCCGTCGTTGAGATGTATACAGCAACTGAAGGGGCCTTCGCTCAGCAAAAAGATGCTTTCCCGTACGTGGTACCCAACTATGACACATATTTGTTCGAGGTCATGACAAGGAAAGGGGCCAAGATGCTTCATGAGATGAAAAGGGGAGAATGGGGACGATTGATCGTCTCAACTTCAATCGTACCAAGATATGATATTGGTGACATGGTCGAGTGTATGGGCAGGAATTACTTCCGGGTTTTCGGAAGGGCAAAGGCCAGGACTATCCTAGAACATGTTCTCTACAGAGCTTTCTATAGGTGGTTCCTCTAAGGCCTAGGGTTCTGACTTCTTTCCCTTAATGCCATAACAACTATCCCGATACCAAGCGCTATTGGCATCAACCACCACCAGTTAGTCACGTTGAGTATCGATGCAAGGCCGACGACGATCATAACTGTTCCAGCTATAGCTGGACCGATTATGAGCCCCTTTCTCTTGTTTGAAGCGTAGACGATGGCTGCTCGAAGCAGAAAGATTATTCCAAGACCCAGCAGGAAATATGCCCACCATGAGCTCCAAGTGATGTAATTGGATGTTGCCAAGAAGAATGTTATTCCTAGCCAAATTAGGACAAGACCGCCTGTAAGAGGCCCAGCTCCATCTTGGTCTTTTTCACCCT
>JBGOZA010000156.1:0-3406 GCA_041480025.1 Bathyarchaeia archaeon
AACACAGCATGTGTCTTCGGGTCTAGGGTCATCGTGCGCGAACCAACTTGTGTAGCCACAGTATCTATTACTGAGAAGGTGGTGGGTGATTCTTCGCGTACAATTGTAAGCGTTCCCTCCCCATTAGAGCTGAATGCTAATCGTGTCTCAGGGTCAAACGCGCATCCATCAGATCTACCGCCGACGGGAAGCGATGCTAGAATATGACCATTATCCGCATCCATGATTATCATGTACTTATTTCGGCAGGTCGCGAAGAGCCTGCGGTTGTTTAAGTCAACTGCGAGTCCTGTTGGAGCTTCACCCGGACCGAGTGGCCACCGAAAGAGAATAGTTAGTTTTCGGGAGTCAATCGCGATTATTTCACTATTGTCTTCGTTATTGACGTAGACACGCCCCTTGCCATCTGCCACGGAGAATTCGGGTTTGCCACCCAGCGGAATCGTTGCTATGACCTTCTCGGAAACTGCGTCAATCACGCTTGCGTCATGACTTTGGCCGTTGAAGACAAACACTCTCTTCGAGACCTCGTCGTAGCGAATTGCATCGGGGTTTTGGCCCACAGCTACTTCTCCCAAGACCTTCAGAGTTTTCAAGTCGAAGATGCTTACTGTCGATGCGCGGCCATTGCTCGTGAAACCTTTTCCCAACTCATTTGCGATTGCAACTCCATGAACTCCCTCGGTCTTGGGAATCTCACCAATCATGTTAAGGGAGTCGGCATCTAGGACAACCACTTTCGTGTTGTGAGTGACATATAGGTGGCGTGCAGTGCTATCCACCACTAGATAATCCCAGCCACCCTCTCCGCCTATCAGAAATTTCTTAACCAAATGATAACCCGAAGGGGATTGCACTTCATTCATGTGTCATTAGTAAAGGAATGGCTCGAATTTAAGCCCGCTGCTCTGCACATCTCGAGTCTCACTGGCAACAAATAGGCGCGCGCTTCGCCATTTCTGCTTCCGCGCCTTCTCTATGTTGCTGCAACTTGCAACTGCTTGTAGATGTAGACGAAGTCGAGTAATGTATTCATAGGATAGGCTGAGGATGCGCGCGCTAGCAAATACGTTAAGAGCCCAATGAGCAGCTAACAATTCTAGGTGTGTCTTGAATGGATTGCATATACTTGAACCACAACAGAAATGAGCATTATTGCCATGCACAACCAATGAGGCCTAATGAAGCTGTTTCTTATTATCAACCTACTGAAGAGGAACGAAAAGAATTTTGCGATGACTCAGCTCACTTCAGCTTGTGTCCAAGATTTCTGGCAATACTAGACACCTTCAAAACAGAATTTGACACCTACCAACCAGAATTTGAAGAACCATAATGCGTCTTTAGCGCGCGCTAACGAAACCTCTAACATAGAACTTCTCCTCATCCAAGACCTCTCCAGTCAAGGCGCGCTACGCTGGTAAATTGGAGAGTTTATGGGCCTCCAATATTTCGGATACGCTAACCGTTTCTCCAAGCATGATAGGATGAGCTGGGAGGCTGGGTCTCTCATTTAGAAAAAGAGGCTTCTAGCATCGACACGCTAAGAGGCGTCAGACAATTCAGCTAATGTCTGTAATACTGGAAGATGGGTGTTGATGCTCCCTATCTCCACTTCTTCCAGTTCCGTCTCTTAGCGCGTCAGGAACAAATTTGAATCGGATTCAATTAAACATATAGTAACAGCGCGCGCTGATCCAGTTAATACATGAAGAAACGGAGCTTAGGAAGAAAGGGTAGGCGTAAAGAAAATGGAGTTAGGAATTGTTGGTTTAGGTCGAATGGGAGCCAATATGGCAGAACGCCTGATTCGTGGCAGCCACAGAGTAGTGGGGTATGATCCTCACAAAGAAACAGTTGATCGTGTCGTCGAGAAAGGCCTTGTCGGAGCCTATTCCCTAGATGAGATGCTCCAGAAACTGAGCCCCCCTCGAATCATTTGGCTAATGATTCCCGCAGGGGAGCCGATAGACAAAGCTATCCAAGATATGCTCCCGAGACTAGATAGAGGAGACATAATTATCGATGGAGGAAACTCGAACTACAAAGACACCGTGCGCCGATCTATGTCCCTTCAAGACAACGGCATACAATACGTAGACGTTGGAACCAGTGGAGGCATATGGGGTATTACTGAAGGTTACTCAATGATGGTTGGAGGCAGCAAAGAGGCAGTGGAACATCTAAAACCAATATTTGAGACGTTGGCTCCATCGCCTGACAAAGGATGGGGTCACGTGGGCCCGAGCGGGTCAGGCCATTTTGTCAAAATGGTACACAACGGAATCGAATACGGACTTATGCAATCCTTCGCCGAGGGCTTCGCGCTTATGAATCGGAAAAAAGAGTTTAGCCTAGACCTCAAGCAGGTAGCGGAGATTTGGCGTTACGGTAGTGTTGTCCGATCTTGGTTACTTGACTTGATATCTCAAGCGCTTACTGAAGACGCGAATCTCACTGATGTGGAACCATATGTTGCTGATTCTGGAGAAGGACGTTGGGCAGTCTTTGAGGCTGTTGATCAAGACCTAGCTACACCAGTGATAACACTATCATTGTTGCAGCGTCTAAGTTCAAGAGAAAAAGACGACTATGTTGACAAATTGTTAGCTGTTATGCGGGAACAGTTTGGTGGGCACGATGTTAAGCGAAGAAAATAGCTTAGCGCGCGCTGTTTCTACCCTGGAGTGGTCCTCTCCACTACTGAGAATCCGCCTTCCTTTCTGACGGCGTACACAGTGTCGGCTACATCTTCTATTTCTGGATGATGAGTAATTATCAGCATTTGTGGGATAATTCTGCCTCCTTCTCTGAAAAATGAGCTGAGAATATTGACTAGTTCTCTTCTCCTCTCATCATCGAGATTAGTAGTTGGCTCATCCATTATTATTGTCTCGATCTTCCCTGATAGGACGTGAGCTATAGCTAGCTATATGGCAATAGCTAGGGCAACTCGTTCTCCCCCACTAATTTGGTCAATGTCTTTTTCCCCGCCAACTCCTAGAACGGAAAGATTGTAATCGTTATCGATTCTGATATCAGAGTAGGCTAGGTTGAACCACTCAGAGAAGTCTCTAGCGGAGGTTTCAAGCAAGGGTCTAGCCTTTGCTCTTCGCTAGACAGCCTAGACAAGTGCCCCATATTGGGTCCAGTTTGTGGTCATGTCCTCTAGCTCGCTGATAAGAATCAACATCTATGACAAAGGCTCCCTGCAGGGGAATTGCGTTCTTGAACCTCTGTCTGGGCCATACAAGTTGAGGCCGCAAATAATCCATAACGCTCATGTAGGCGTGTCTTGCCGCAAATTTGGCAAGATATTCTTTCAATTCTCTTGGACCAATACGGTATTCTCTCTGAGAATTGAGTTTAATCCAGTGATTATTTAGTGATTGCAGGCGATAATGCT
>JBGOZA010000157.1:0-3376 GCA_041480025.1 Bathyarchaeia archaeon
CTCTTCTGCTTCTCCTCTGGCACCACGTATTGTCTAGCAGGGTAGAGAACAATCCTGTCAATTGTTGTTTCAACGTCGCCTGTAATCAGCTGGACTTCTTTGATCTTCCTGATCTTGTCAGCCTCTAACTCAACACGTATTATATCGTCTTCGTATGCAGGTACAACGTCCACGACGTCTCCGCGCACCCGGAATCTGCCGGGTTCAAGGGAACTGTCGTTTCGTTCATACTGCATGTCGATTAGCCGGTGAATGAGCTCTTGTCTCGTAATCTTCTTTCCAATCTCAAGCTCAACCGATAGCTGTCTAAAGTCTTCAGGATTTCCCAAGCCATAGATGCAGCTTATGCTGGCCACGACTATGGTATCTTCCCTGCTGAGGATGCTGCTAACTGCGTGCATCCGCATCTGCTCAATCTTGCTGTTGACGCTTGAGTCTTTCTCGATGTACGTGTCAGTTGTCGGGAGATATGATTCTGGCTGGTAGTAATCATAGTAGGAGACGAAGTATTCGACACGATTATCCGGAAAAAGCCCCTTCAACTCAGAATAAAGCTGAGCCGCCAAAGTCTTATTGTGTGCAATGATCAGAGTTGGAGTCTGAAGACGGTTGATGAGATTCGCCATGACGAATGTTTTGCCGCTTCCAGTGATTCCTAAGAGGGTCTGCTTCTGCTTACCTGAAAAGTTCTTCACTAACTCTTCAACCGCCTCTGCCTGACCAGGAGACATTTCGTATGATGTAACTAGATTGAATCTCATCCCATTTCTCCAACAGATTAGCGTGCGCCAAAAAATGAGTGCTGTTTACCAGTTTTCATTGATTTTCCTAAGACTATCGTCGGTTCAGTGTATTCGAATCAAACTCCTTGGCGAGATCCTCGATTATTCTTCTCTCCTTGTACGTCAGTTGCTCGGGAGTTCTCACCATTACATGGACGAGCTCGTCTCCTCGACCTGAACTACTTCTTATCCCCTCTCCTCGCAATCTTAATGTGGTGCCACTTTGTGTTCCAGGTGGCACTCGGACAGATTTCTTATTTGTTAATCCTGGGACTTCTATCTCAGCGCCTAACGAGGCTTGGGCAAAATTGATGCTAGTTTCATATATGAGATCCAAACCTTTCCTTGTCAAGTATGGGTGAGGTTTTATTCTTATTGTGACGTAGAGGTCTCCTGGCTGACCGTTGTTGGGGCTATCTTCACCTTGTCCACGAAGGGTTAAGCGGTCGCCGTTGTCGATCCCAGCTGGCACTTTAATATTAATTCTCGTCCTCTTTTCCTCAAGTGCCTTGCCTCCACATCTGTTGCATTTATTCTGGGCTATCTTTCCTCTACCATTGCAAAGGTCACAGGAAACAATCATCTGGCTTAAACCTGAGTCTGCTTCTATTCTAAGCGCGATTCTTCCTGAGCCTTGACATTTTGGGCAGGTCACTAGTTGACTACCAGGCTCGATGCCTGAACCACCGCACCTGGTGCACTTCTTCATGTGAGGTACAGTGACTCCTACCTCGGTTCCGAAAGCAGCTTGTTCCAAAGTGATTTCTATTTGTGTCTCCAAATCGCTTCCGCGACGGGGTTCAGGCTGGCTTCGCTGAGATGCGAAGCCTCCACCGAAGATCCGATTGAAGAGATCATTAGCATCGAAGCCGAATTCTGAGAAGGTGTCTTGGAAGTTCTGGCGATCGTAGATGTCTTCCTGCCTGTATTGTTTCTTGATTCCTTCGCTGCCTAAGGCATCGTACTGTTGCCTCTTCACGGGGTCAGAGAGTATGCCATATGCCTCTGAAGCCTCCTTGAACTTCTCTTCAGCGTCTGGAGACTTGTTCCTATCCGGGTGATACTGTAAGGCAAGTCTCCGATATGCGTTCTTAATCTCTTCTTGAGAAGCGTCCCGACTGATTCCTAATCTGACATAGTAATCTTGCTTACTCGCCACGCTGAGCAATCACCTAAATAGGCAAAGGTTAGCGTTCGTGCTATAAACTTTGATATTATCTCACTTCCAGCAACGTGACGCGCGGGCATTAGAATTTGGCTTGTCTTCACAGGCTAGCTATCATCAATAGTAGATGACATTTGGTGAGAGAACTCAGATTCCGATTCTGTGGCTAAGCGTTAGGAGCAGGATCATCGTTGAAAGGAAGCGGGTTACATTTCACTATCTTCGTCATGTTCGTTCTATTGTTTCCTTTTGTCGCATCGACCCCGGTCAGAGCCTCATCAGTTGCTTCAGAAAGTCTTCAAAGGGCTGCTTCCTATCTCCTCTCAATGTACAGTCCTTCTCTTGGGTTAATTGCTAACAGTGAAGACGAAGGTGCTAATCCTTTCGGAGAAGGTGTACCTTGTAACAGAACCTATTGGGTCTATGATGATAATTTGTGGGCTGGATGGGCTTTACAACCATTCAACCAGAGCATTGCCGAAAACGTCACAAAGACTGTCCGACAGTGGAGTGAACGGAACGGAACATCTATGCTCTTTGAGGCCGCTATTGGTGAGTTGATTCCAACAACGATTCATGCGAATAGGAATATCAAAGTCTATGATGCGGTTGTTAACGGTCATCGTGTTCAAGTCTTGCTTGATAGGCACCAATTCTCTGATAGTTCAGGGATTTCTGATGATGCAGAGAGCGCGCGCGCTGCCATATTTCTTCATTAGTCCCGCATTCGTAGTTTTTTAGCGCGCGCATTTCAGGCCTTTCAGTCTTTTCGCATAGTCTTTCGGATCTTTCGGAGAATCTTTCGGACCTTTCGAATATCTCTCGGAAAAAGGCTGACATGTCAACGTAGTATAGTACTAGCAATGGAATTCTGCGGGAGCGATTACACCACGCTTTCTTGAATGCGCGCGCTAAAACCAAAACTAACAACATCCTCACTGCATAGGATGAACGAAAAAGTGCGGGGGGTGGGACTCGAACCCACGAAGGTCTACACCACGGGATAGCCTATCTCTGGCCCATCTTTAGAGATCTTAAGTCCCGCGCCATTGACCTATCTCGGCAACCCCCGCCCGACGAGTATTGGCTATTCAAGAACTAGTTAAAGATTCTTCGCAGAAACCGAGCGTGCGAAGACAGCGGTATGTCCGATTCCTTTATCTCTCAAAGACATCCAAGAATGAGTCATGAAGCTCTTACATACTTCAATAACCGTCAAAGATATGGATGAGTCAATAAAGTTCTACACTGATATCATTGGCTTAGAGCTGCGGAATCGGAGGGAGATCCCGGAGAATAAGGCAGAGATTGCTTTCCTTTCAGACAATCAGAGTGACGTCCAACTAGAACTGACCTATTGGAAGGAGAAGAAGGACTGGAACCAGGGCGATGAACTTGATCACCTAGCCTTCGGCGTACCCGATATGGA
>JBGOZA010000158.1:0-3345 GCA_041480025.1 Bathyarchaeia archaeon
ACTAATCTTATTAATTCTATATCCGATTTGACCTTATAGCGCGCGGCATCATGTCGGGTGTGTTTTCTACATGTGTCAGGAATCATATCCCCACGATCACGGGCACTGAAAATTCGTAGATCTAAGAGGGAGCAGAGCATCAAGATGATGAGAATATTCTACAACGAAGAATTATGTATCGGCTGTGGCCTCTGCGAAATTTACTGTCTGGTGGAACATTCCAGATCCAAAGACATCATCAAAGCAAACAGACGTGAAACTCCGAAACCTCTCGCAAGAGTAAGACTTGAAGTCAACATTCCTTCAACATTTGCGTCGCGATGTCAGCACTGTAAAGATCCTGCATGTGTCGCAGCCTGTCTATCAGGTGCTATGCGGAAAGACGAGGGAACCGGAGTAGTGACTCATGACGCCGAGAAATGTATTGGATGCTGGACATGTATCATGGTTTGTCCATTTGGGGCAATCAAGAGAGATACGTCCGCGCGAAAAGTCATTGCAAAATGTGATCTCTGCTCAGAATCTGGCACTCCTGTGTGCGTCGCCAACTGTCCAAACGAGGCGCTAGTCTACAAGGAGAGTCCCTTATGATGTACAAGTATGTGATCATAGGCGGCTCAGCAGCAGCGGTTGGAGCAGTTGAGGCCATACGGGAAATTGATACTTCAGGGACTATTGCGGTTGTTTCCAATGAATCTTTGTTGGCATATTCTCGCCCGATGATTGGTGAGTATCTGGCCGGTGAGGTTTCTTCTGATAAGATGATGTATCGAACTCCTGAATTCTGGAATCTGGAAAAAGTGGAAACTCTCAGCGTGAAGGCTCTGAAAGTCAATCTTGATGGGAAATCTGTCCAGCTCGATGGAAACGAGGAGATTGGGTACGAGAAGTTGTTGATAGCGACAGGTAGCAGGCCAGCACTACCCAAGATTGATGGAATAGACAAGGAGGGAGTCTTTGGCTTCAACACATTAGCTGACGCTGCGGCTCTAAGATCGCAAATTCAGAAGGCGAAGAAAGCTACGATAATCGGCGGAGGACTCATTGGCGTGTGCGCTGCTGAAGCATTGGCCAAGCTAGGTTTGCAAGTAACAGTGGTAGAGCTCAGAGAACACATTCTCAGCCTCCTCCTCGACAACTCAGCATCAGAGATAGTCGAAGCCGCGATTCGGAAAAAGGATGTCACCATCATTACTGGGCATTCTGTTCAGCAAATAAGGGGAAGAGATGACAGTGGAAACAAGGCTGATGCAATCATTCTTGACAACGGGGAAATCATATCCTGCGACGTCGTTGTGATAGCTATAGGCGTTAGCCCCTGCAATGAACTTGTTCAAGGCACCAAGATAGAGACCAATCGTGGAATAAAGATTGACAGGTTCATGCGCACTAGCGTTCCTGACGTATATGCCTGCGGAGACGTCGCAGAAATCTACGATTTCATTCTGAGTGAGAATCGTGTCCTACCGCAATGGCCAACCGCCTATTCCTCGGGAAAGATAGCGGGATACAATATGGCCGGAATAAGCACGCAGTACCCCGGCGGAACAGTCATGAGTGCTATGAAGTATTTTGATGTCCCCGTCGTCGCCATAGGAACGACAAACCCGAAGGATGGAAATGAATATCAGATCCTTACATCCCGTGATCCCGAAGCCAGCTCATACAGGAAAATCGTTCTGAAGAACGGGAAGATCAAAGGGCTCATCCTGATTGGAGACATCGAAAAAGCAGGAATATTCTTCCACCTAATGAGTGAAAGCGTCAACGTGGACGATTTCAAGGAGCAGCTTCTCTCTGAAGGCTTCGGTCTGATCTCGTTACCAGAACAGCTGAGGAGAACAATGTTATCGGAGGTATGAGGCTTTGGGCTGGGTTGAAAGCAACAACAAATACGGCGAAGACAAGGTCATCGAAGCGTGCTCCCTATTCGGAATGATGAATCTCAGAGGGGTTAGATTCTCATCTAAAGACCCTGTTAAGGCCATACAGAACATGCATGACCGCGGAAACGGATTAGGCGGAGGCTTCGCCATCTATGGGATCTATCCAGACTACAAGGAATACTACGCTCTACACCTCATGTACCTAGATACTGATGCGAAGAGTCTTACAGAAAGCCTCCTCAAAGAAAGATTTGACATTCACATTGATGAAGAAATACCCACTAAGGAAGCTAATGTCCAGGATCCACCAATACTTCGAAGATACTTTGTTGAGCCGCAAAGAAGTCTCCTCGGAAGCCAGCACCCTGATGATTATATCAGAGAGAACATCATGCGAATCAACACTCGGACGGCAAAAGCCTTTGTCTTCTCGAGCGGCAAGAACATGGGCGTTTTCAAGGGGGTCGGATATCCGGAAGACATCGCTGAGTACTTCTGCTTGGACGAGTATATGGGTTACCTGTGGACGTGTCACGGACGGTTTCCCACTAACACGCCGGGATGGTGGGGCGGTGCACATCCATTCAATATCCTCGATTGGACGGTGGTTCACAACGGAGAGATCTCATCCTACGGGATAAACCGTCGCTACCTAGAGATGTACGGGTACAAGTGCACAATGCAAACCGACACCGAAGTATTGGCATATGCGTTTGACCTTCTCACACGCCGCCACAATCTTCCCATCGAACTTGCAGCACAGGTACTTTCACCCTCTTTCTGGACTGAAATTGACAAAGAGTCGCCTAGAAAGCGTCGCCTACTAACCGCTCTTCGCCAAACATATGGCAGTCTATTGATGAACGGACCATTCACAGCTATCATAGCTCATCAAGGAGAAATGATAGGGCTGACAGATCGCATCAAACTTCGCCCATTCTCAGCAGGTGTGAAAGGCGACTTTCTATATCTCAGCTCTGAGGAAGCTCCTATTCATCTTGTAGCACCCAACCCTCAGAGAATCTGGCGTCCCAGAGGTGGTGAACCAGTGATTGGCAGATTGGAGAACGAGAAGGTAGAGGAAATTCTGTTGAGGGACGTGGGTCGATGAAGAGTTACTTAGAGCCAGAATATGTCGTGGAAAGGAACGATGAAAAGTGCATCAGGTGCAAAGTCTGCGTTAATCAGTGTACCTATGAAACCCATTACTATGATTCAGAGGACGACAAGATCTGTAGCAGGGATGAGAACTGTGTCAACTGTCATCGCTGCGTAGTCTTCTGTCCAACCAAAGCCATAGCCATTAAGCGTAATCCGTGCACCTACGTCGCGAACTCTAATTGGAATCAAGAAGCGGTTCAAACGATCAAGAAACAGGCTGAGACAGGAAGCGTGATATATGCAAGTATGGGATGCGACAAACCCTACTACTCTTACTGGGACAAGTTGCTTCTGAATG
>JBGOZA010000159.1:0-3342 GCA_041480025.1 Bathyarchaeia archaeon
GACTGTGTACTTCTGTTCCAGACGTTCAAATTCATCAGTCGTCAAGAAAAGTATCAATCGATTTGCATAATCTCTGAGGTAGGTTTGTTGTGGAACCATGGTAGTCATCATATCTCTTGTGGCCTTAATCATATCTGAGACGTCTTTGGGCATATCGTTAGGCACCATGGTTGGAATTCTAGGTGGTTTATACGCGAAATCTATGGTTACGTATTCATTGCCGTGGGTATCATATGTGACGTGTAGAGCTGTGACTTTTGCAGTAAAGACTATTTCACTCATTTCCGGTTACCTCAAAATCTATTTCCAGATCTGCTGAACCTTGTCTGACTGTCCAACATATACGGCATTTGCCATCTCCACGAAGAGACCATGTTCTACAACGCCGGGAATCATCTTGATAAGCGGTCCAAGCACATCAGGTTTCTCAATGGGCCCAAAATCCACGTCTAGCACATTGTTTCCGTTGTCAGTCACGTAGAACTCTGAGCTTCCTTTCGCCATCCTTATTGTGGGTTTTCCGCCCAGTCCTTGGAGTTCTTGTGTTACTAGCGGAACTGCGAAGGGTATTACCTCCACTGGCAGGACTTGGTCCTTCCCTAATGTATCCGTCATCTTGGATTTGTCAACGACTATTACAAATTGGTGTGAAGCACTGGCCACGATCTTTTCTCTAGTTAGTGCTCCTCCCAATCCTTTGATCAGGTTGATTTTCGGGTCCACTTGGTCTGCTCCATCGATATCTATGTCTAGTTTAGGGTTCTTGGCCAGTGTGGTTAGCTCTATCTTGTTTCTTCTGGCACATTCAGCTGTGGCAATGGAAGTCGGGACCGCTCGGATGTGAAGATTCTCCTTTTGAATTCTTTCTGCAATGTACTCTATCAGGTAGTTTACTGTTGAGCCTGTTCCGAGCCCTATGACCTGATTGTCTTTTACTAACAGAGAGGCTTCTTTGGCGGCTCTTTTCTTCTGATCTTCTTTATCGTTCATTTCTTTAGCCCTCAGCATCTTGTTTTTCCAAGCGTTCGAGAATCTTCAGGACTTCCTGTTGTATTACTTCCACTTTCTCCTCAGCCTTGGATTTTGCTGGAGTTTTGGGTTTTGGGGGACTCTTCTCCTTATCTCCTTGAGTTTTCTCATCATTGGTCTTATCTTCTGCTTCCTGGGCAGTTTGTTCTGCTTTGGGTCCTGATGTCTCTTTCACTTGAGCAGTTGACGGAGGTGGAGTGACTGCAGGCTGAGTCTGGAGCCCCAAGTTAGTTCGAATAGTTTCGATATTGCGGTTAATCTCTGTAAATTTGTCCTGGAAGAGTTTTATCAAATCAGCCTGAGTTGATTCAAGTTCGTGGAGCTTGACGACCATCTGTTTGTCGTTCATCTGCTTCTCCAATGCTGACATTTCTACTTTGTATTTTCCCAGAAGCTTGTCCTTGTCCTTCTCAGTTATCTTACCCTCAGCTTGCGCTTCGAAAAGGCGAGTAAGAGCGTAGCTTACAATCTCTCTTTCGACGCTAAGGATCCGCAAGTCCTCCTCAGCCTTCTGCACATCATCTCTTGTCACGCTTGAGTAGATAGTTGGAGAAGCTGTGTTTGTCTCAATGGGCGTCTCCTTACTCTCAACGCTGGCTGTTGTTTCAGGCTCCTTCTTAGCATCAGGCAGAGTATCTAGACCTAGTTTTGTTTGTCGTTTGTTCCTTGTTGCAAGAAGAACTATTACTGCAAGAACGAGTATACTGATTATTACACCTATCATCAATAATTCGGTTGTTGACGCCATTTTCAAGTCTTCCAGCTATAGCCTATCCTGAATATAGGCTTTACATATTTTACGATTTCTTTACGAAAAGTCAGAAAAGTCGCAAAAAGACGTTCACGCAGACTAAACCAAAAATAAAAAGAATTTGTCCCGCAGATATACTGCGGGTTTTCGATTTCAATTCCTTCTTGCCAGATGGGAGAACACTGTTATGACTACGATTGATAGTAGCGATCCTGTAAAGCCTGATACGAACCACGGTGAAAAGACTATGTCTGCCAAGGGGGGAAGGTGAATTCCGCTGTTGATGATGAACCAGTCTATGAAGTAGTAGCTGCCACTGCCCACCAGAAAGCCTAGGAAGGCGAAAGTTATCAGGAGTTTTGTCTTATCCATCTCCCGTCCACTCCATCAGCCTAAAGGCTGTTAGTTCCTTTCTCTGCGCCTTCTGCAGTTGGTAGAGTTGGGAATCCTTCCCGAATCTTCTGGTCTGCGATTGTTGCTGCTTCTGAAAGGATGCGTTCTGCTTCTTCACCTGTTGCGATACTTGTCCAGGATTGTCCTGTAGCTTCACCAGCTTCTAGAACAAGGCTGTCCAGCGTTGAACCTATGTTGTTCAGTTGTAGACTGACTTCTGGAATTACTCCTGCAAGACGACCTTTGACAGTGTTGATTATCTTTGCGGCGGGCATAACTTCTGCTGCTACGTCTCCGAAATCACTCACAGTTTCGAGTCTCAGTACGACTTGTTCTATGGCATGTTGTGAAGCGATTATGATCTGCGCCATCTTACGGACTTGACTGCACTCATTTGCATACATGACGGCAGTGGATTGATCCTTCCTTTCCTGCGACGCTACACACTTCTGGAATAGACTCTTGTGTTTCTGTTCTATTCTCGCCCTGCTGTCTTCTAGTTTCTTGGTAACCATACTGAGGCGATAGATTGTCTGTGTTATGCGATCTTTGAGCGGCGATGGATGCATCGCGTCAACAATACCGGCACTGAATGATTTTCCTGTGTTCTTACTCCATTCTGATGAAAATCTGTCTGACATCTCTGCTCCTCCTCATTGTTTTCCGGAGATAGCTGGACGTATGAACGGGATTTACGTTGTAGACATGAATAGATGTAAAGATGTGAATAAGACGGCGAAGATTCGCTGAATTGTGTGCATGCCAAGCACGGGCATGAGTTACGGGTATTACATCTAGATAGTTCCAGCTAAGACAGCTTAGGATACTCCATTAAATCCCCTCTCTAGGGGTAAGAATAAGTATCTCTTGTTCCTGAGTATGTCCAGCTCGCATACGCATACATGCCTCGGTAGCATAGACTGGCTATTGCGACAGCTTGGTAAGTTGTAGGTCGCGGGTCCAAATCCCGCCCGAGGCTCCTTTAACCCTTCTTGAGAAGAAGCGTTAACGGAAGAAACTGTGCTATTTGATGAATCCTTTGCTTCTAGTCTTCGCACGGCTTCTTTCAGAGCATTTTCGGCGATTTTTGATAGATTAAGGCCTAATTCCTCGGCTTTTATCTTTGTTTCCTCATCTATCGTTAGGTTGACTCTTATCTTCCCCAACCA
>JBGOZA010000160.1:0-3325 GCA_041480025.1 Bathyarchaeia archaeon
CAAGGACGATGTGTTGAGAACAGTCCAACTCATATCTTCAAGACAAATTATCCCCTAAACCTGTGTTTTTCATCGTAGAGGTAGAATCTGCCCTAGTGCCCACGCTAGTGGCGCGTGTGCTGATATCGGGGTGAGGCATAGCGAAGAAACGAGTGGAATGTAATCTTGAAGAGGAGCTTGTTGATCGCATCGACAGGGTAGCTGAGCTTCTCAAGACTGACAGGACAGACATCATCCGAATTGCTTGCTTCACTTACTTGAAATCCATGAGGACAAACTGGGTAAGGTATCATGGGAAGGAATAGTGAGGTTAGCAGCATGCGCGACGTTATCATCAATATCGAGTTCTTAAGGCACGCGCATGGCGAAACTCATGAGCAAAGCCGAAATAGAACACAAATGAAAAACCAAAAGAAGAAGCACTCTTAATGATCAAATAAGGAACAAAGACAAGACATTCGTTCTCTTCTGCGTACCCGCTACCGGAGACTTTGAGTCTGTTCCTTGACTCTTGCAGTTCTTTCGTAAGGGTCATTCACATTTTGGATCTAACTTCATGTTCAAGCTGCCTAATCTTCTCTAGAGAAAGAAGAACCCAATCAGGACTTGGACATGCTTCAAGCTCGAGAGCAACGCAATTCGTGAAATCGTCGTTCCCTTCCTCTGCGACTTCGTGAAGAAACGTGAGCCAATCCCGGAATTCTGAGTGATGGTAGGTTCCAGGTATAAGGTCGGCGTAGTGAGACTCGGCGTTGTCTGATATATGAGAGTGAAATATCAAGTCTTTGTGCTTGCTCAGAGTGCTCGGTTTTTCGCCAGACATTATCATGTGTCCTATGTCGATGTTTAAACCAACAAAATCGCCAACTTTCTCGCGCAATCGACAGACTATTTCGATGGCTTCTTTCAAATTGTTCAAAGCGAAGGTTGGTCCTGGTTCGATCTCGAATGCAAAGTGCACTCCTTTTTTTTCCGCTGCCTGACGCAGCTTTAGCATTGCGCTAAGCAAGTCGCTTTCTATCATAAGCGGCATACGTCGCTGAACTGAATACTCGCCTTCCTTGCTACTACTTCCAAAAGCTCTTGCTCCACAGACAATTTCGATGCATTTGGTCTTGAGCGAATCAGCAAGATAGATCAGTCTCTCAAGGATACTAACTGTCCGGTTTCTGAGATTCTCATCTGGCGAAGTTATAGCTGAATAATACGTAGTTAGTGAGGCAACCTTCAACGGCTGTTTTCCCCCTCCAGATTTCAAAACATTGGATATTCTCTTTGAAACATCTTGCATGTTGATTCGCTGAATTCTTTCATAAGGTGGGATCCCTTGCTCGCCTGGCAATATCGTCTGAAGATCGATATCTCGGAAACAATACAGGTCAATCTTCGAAACCCTGTGCAGAGAAAGGAACGGAATGAGGTCTTCCAGCTTCCAGTTCCATAGACAGGAGGTGATCACACTTATATCCATCTATTGTGCCACCAGCGGAATTCGCCTCACTTTGATTTTTCTTCACTTGAGAACAAATAGCGGTGCATGGTCTTTCAAAGTCAGGTTCTCGCCATCGAAGAACAATATGAAGGGGTCCTCTCCCTCTTCCGGATCAATCGTTGCGTCGAATAGTGCGAAGGCAGAGCAGTAACCCATCGCTGTGTCCTTGACGGATTCGTAGAACTCCTTGACCCAGACATACTTTGGTATTTTCAACTGAGCCAATCTCATTTGAGGGCTGATAAATTCGTCGACTGGTTGGTCGTTTCCAAGGGACTCTGTATTTTGTATCTCTGCAGATTGGCCGACTGAATACTGCCGAAGGACTCTGTCGCTTGTAAGGAAGTATCTGAAACCAGATCCTTCCTTCACTTCATGCGCGAATTTCGGATGAACCTCTGGAATCTTGGTAAGAGCGTGAGCAACTGCAGACGGAACAGGAACGATGATCTTCACCGACTTGTCGGTGCCAATAGCGGCAGTCAGCAACGAGGAGGAGTCGCGTTCCATAAAAGGCCCTCTTGCTGAATCGTTGTATATATAGCAGTCTGGATCTAGGCCTGCTCCTCGCTTATAGCCTACCAGAACTATGCAGTGAGCGGCTGGTTTAGGAACAGTCGGTCGATAGAGCATGTTGTAATCAACGCTCAGGATTACTGGCAGTCCTGCTTCCAGATACCCTAGTATTGTTCTGTTGATTCCTGAGAATTTCAGATCTCGATCAGGTTCCTCGACATTTCCGAATATCTCCAAGAACGAATTCAGTTTTACTGACTGATCCTTGAAGACGGAGCCTATTTGTTCAACAGTCAAACCTTCCACTGGGAAAAAATCCTTTCCAGGATTTGCAATACATGTGATCTCGAAAGTTCCGACAGCGTGACCCCCCACGCGAGTGCAAATTACCAAAGCAACAAAAATCGAAGCTTGTGCACAGAGTGATCCGAATATCCTGTAGGGTTTTGAGAAAGGTATGCAACCGTAAGGTTCGATCCCATAAACCCGAGAATATGTTCCTAATGCAGTCAGATGATACGGAGGGTACATCATTCTCGCTGGGGGTGCCAAAAAGGCATCCGCAATAGTCCCTCGATTCTCTTCATCCACTAGTCTGGTGACCTGTTCGGGGCGAATATTGAGAAAGCCTACATATCTGGATTCTTGGCATTCACTGAGGTTTTCCCATATGTGGAACCTAGTTGCCCAACGCGGCTCATCTATGCCTATCACAGTCCCTAAGAACTGAAGTTCACTCCTCCAAACTATCGACGGTGCGCTCTCACCTTCAGAACTCATTAGAACTCCGGCATATGCAACATCCAAAACCTTTTTGATCTCTTTGTGCGCAGAGAACCTGTTTGTTGCCTCTTCGACACAACGGGGTCTTTGAACTGGGTGGTAACCCAAAGCTCCTTCTCCCCGCTAAGTCTCGACCCGTGTGGTCTCGAAATCCATCTGTTCTATTTCTCTGCTTCTTTCGATATGTGCTCTTATGAACTCCCTTGATATGTTGCCATAGGGGATTTCGCCGCTTTCGATTGCTTCGACAAGTTTGTTGCCTCTCTCCCCTCCAAAAAACATGACACAGTTCGCCTTTTGTTGAGGATCAAGTTTGACTCTGCGTTCCTCGTTTGAGGATGTGTTTTCTTTGTTGTATTGGATGATAACATCTCTTATTTCCTCGAGTTTTGCATATCCGACAATAATTGGGTGGTTTCTTACGTAGATTGTAACTTGATTGCCTTTTTTTGCGAAATCGGACAATTTCCTGATTATTTCGATCAAGGCATTGGTTCCACTAATAATCGTAAAACAGATGCTGATCAAAGCTAG
>JBGOZA010000161.1:0-3264 GCA_041480025.1 Bathyarchaeia archaeon
AACAAAGGCCGCTGAACCTCCGACGAATGTTGAAGCAAAGGCAACCAATTCATCATAATCTGAATTGCTCCGAGGTCCAAAAGTTGAGAAGATGGCGACAGCGTACAGAAGCATAATCAGACCAAAGACCGTAGCGACAACAAAAGAGCGTCTTCTAAGCATTATCTATTCATAATCTATGGCGTTCAAAGCGCTATTAAAATATGTAGAATACACACTAGCGTGCGCTATGCCAAGCGCGCCCTCATAATGCGTTATAGTGTCGAAGTAGAGGAGCTTGAAGTATTCACTTGGAGGTCTGGAAATCTTCTCACGACACTCGCGCGCTTGTTTCTATGAGTATCTCTTGTGGAAGAAGTGCTTTATCACTTCAACCGCCGAGAAATAAGTGGCCAGGATACCGAAGATTGCGAGAAGAATAGGTGGGTCCAGTGGATAGAACTCGAAGTACGTCCCCAAAGGTGAGTAGGGCAGAAGCACTGTCAAAAGACCGCACAGTATTGACATGCTGAGAAGTATCTTGCTTGGCCTGCTCTGGTAGAATCTCTTCCTCGTTCTGATCGCGAAAGTTATAATGATCTCGGAGAGGGTTGACTCTACGAACCAGCCTGTTCTGAACAGGGCAACATTTCCTCCCATAATCATGAAAAGGAGAGCAAACGTCGTGAAATCGAAGACAGAGCTTATTCCACCGAAGAAAGTGGTGAATCTGCTGATTAATCTCATATTCCAGTTCTTCGGCTTAAGAAGTTCTTCTTCGTCTACTCTATCCGTGGATATTGATAGTAGAGGCCCATCGCTGATCAGATTCGTCAACAAGATTTGAAAAGGTAACATGGGAAGGAAGTCCAGTATCACAGAGATTAATGCAAGCGATGCCATATTACCCAAGTTGGCTGAAACCGTGTTCAGTATATATTTAGTAGTGTTCCCGAACGTGGTTCTGCCCTCAACGATTCCTCCTCTAAGGATTTCTAGACTGCTCTCAGTCAAGACTATGTCCGCTGCTTCCTTAGCAATATCCACTGCTCCATCCACGGATATCCCTAAATCAGCAGCCTTCAATGCAGGAGCATCATTAACACCGTCACCCATGAAACCTGCGACATGTCCATTCTTACTCACGGTTTGAACTATTCTGACCTTCTGCTCCGGTGTCAGCCTCGCAAACACATTCGTCTTCTCAACATTCTTCTTAAGCGCCTCATCATCCATCTCATCTATCTCTTTTCCAGTTAACATATTCACAGCCATACCCGCCTGCTCCGCAATTGTCTTGGCGACGAGAGGGCTGTCTCCAGTCAAAATCTTGATTTCAACACCAAGCTCTTTCAACTCATCAATAGACTGTTTGGCAGTGGGTTTCAACGGGTCGATGAAGCATAATAGGCCAACAAGCGTCAAATCCCTCTCGTCAGCCTCGGAGTAATCAGCCTTCTCTTCAATCTCTCTCACAGCTAGACCAATGACCCTGATACCTTTTCTGGAGAGATCTTCGTAGAGTCTATTGACCTTGTCCTCGTCCAGTGAAGTAATCTTGTCACCAATCTTCATTCTTGAGCAAACTTGGAGTATGCTCTCTGGTGCGCCTTTGCAGATGAGAAGCAGCTCATCATCTCTTCTGGCGATCACACTCATCCTTCTCCTAGAGTAGCTGAAGGGAATTAGTTCGATGAAATCGCAGCTCGTGGAAACGGTGGGCTGTTTCTTACAGTAGTCGAAGATCGCAACATCTATCGGGGTTCCTGCTGCTTTTCCACTTTCCTCCAAAACTGAAACACAGTGACAGACCAGTGGCAGTATCTCAGCGTCTCTGTTTCCATTCAAGTCTAGATAGTCGGTTAAAGTGATTTTATTCGCGGTTATAGTGCCTGTCTTATCTGAGCAGAGTACGTCCATGTTGCCCAAGTCTTCAATAACATTCAGTTTCTTCACGATGACGCCGCCCTTGCTCATCATAATGGCTCCTCGTGCGAGTCCGATAGTGATTATTACTGGCAACGATTCAGGGATGACGCCAATAGCCAATGCCAACGAGAATAGGATCGAGTCGAATAATGCAACGCCAGTCAGCGTATTCACGATGAATATGAACGTCATTCCGACCAGAATGGCCTTTATGACGAACTTACTGAATCCTTTCACGCCTCTCTGATAGTTTGTCTCAGGCTCGGTCAACCTCAAAAGACCAGCTAGCACCCCAAGGGTGCTCTTCATACCCGTGGAAACGACGATTCCCTTACCCTTACCATTCACAACCAGCGTTCCCACGAACGCCATATTCTCCATCTTCTGTGGTTCAAGCATCCCAGCCAAAATTCGATCAACCGATTTTTCAACAGGAAAAGATTCCCCAGTCACAACCGACTCATCTATCTCTAGTTCATCAACCTCTATCAGGCGCAAATCAGCAGGTATACGGTCACCAGTTTCAAGAAGAATCAGATCACCAGGCACAATATCCTGCGTATCTACCAGCAAAATCCTGTTATCTCTTAGAACCTTGGCTTTATACCTGATGAGCACAGCGAGTTTTCTCAGTGCATTCTCTGATTTATATTCTTGAGTGAAACCGACAAAGACGTTGATAACTATGATAGCGAATATTATTAGCCCTTCAATCTCTCCTCCCGTGAAGAATGAAATGATTGAGGCAGTGACAAGAGTAATTATCAGTAAGTCTCTCAACTGTGAGACAAGAAGACGATATGCAGATTTCTCCTTCCTCTTTGGAATATCATTAAGTCCATACTGCTTGAGCCTCGCATTAGCCTCATCCCCAGTAAGACCCTCCCTTGAGGAGTTGAGTTCTTCGAAGACTTCCTCAGGGCTCTTAGACCAGTAACTCATGAACAGAAACGACTTACAACACAGGGATTTAAGGATTCATAACTAGTTGCCGCGCGCGCTTCACATAGACCTAGCATCATGCGAATCTATGTTGAGGAGCTTGGCAGCGTTCTCCCAAAGCACTTTCATCTTATCTCTGCTTGTAACCGTCTTGAGCCCTTCAACTGAATGCACTGGGTCAAAATCAGCCATATCATATGGATAGTCGCTTCCAAGTAAGACATGGTCGCTTCCCCCACTCTTGATCAGATAGGTGAGAGCCAGCTCATAATGCGTTATAGTGTCGAAGTAGAGAAGCTTGAAATATTCACTTGGAGGTCTAGAGATCTTCTCACGACATTCTGGCCTTACCCGGTAACCGTGTTCGAGGCGGCCTATCTGATAAAGTGTGAAACCTCCTGCATGTGCGAAACA
>JBGOZA010000162.1:0-3261 GCA_041480025.1 Bathyarchaeia archaeon
AATATGTTGACGTTGTATATAGGAGCACGATTCCACCCGGAACGACCCGGAGCAAACTCATACCAGGCCTTGAGAACTATTCAGGGCTGAAAGCTGGGAAAGACTTCGGGGTTTGTATGAATCCAGAATTCCTGAGAGAAAAGACTCCTCTAGAGGATTTCCTGCATCCAAGTCGCATAGTCATAGGAGAATATGATGAGAGGTCTGGCAACGCTCTCACAGGAGTCTACTCACGGTTCAGAGGTCCAATAATCAGAACCACATTGGACGCTGCAGAAATGATAAAGTACACTTCCAACCTATTCTTGGCGTCAAAGATATCCTTCTTCAATGAAATATACACTGTCTGTGAGAAACTCAAGATAGACTCGAATATCGTAGGTCAAGCGGTAGCCCTTGACCCCAGAATAGGAGCATACGGTTCCGTCGGCGGAAGGCCGTTCGGAGGTATGTGTCTTCCCAAAGACCTTGCAGCATTCCTTGAGTTCGCCGATTCTATGGGACTTGATCTCAAACTGCTGAAAGCTGTTGGAGAAGTTAACGAAGAAATGAACCAGCTTCAAGCTGAGAGACAAATAATCGAGAAAAAGAGACGGTAGCGGAGTCGATATATCTGAACGTCCTCATAACACTCGGCGTAGTCTCCCTAGGAGTGGCGTTCAGCTTCTACGGGCTATATTTCTTACTAGTTCTTAGGCAGAGGAAAGTCATAGACAGCTTCCAAGAGACACTACTGAGACTTCAAGAAGAAAACTCAAGTGACGAATCTAAACTGGAAAATGTATCCATCATAGTTTCAACCTTCAATGAAGCAAAAGTCATAGCTCGGAAAATCGAAAACCTCTCCACACTTGATTATCCGAAGCAGAAGATGGAAATAATCGTCTTTGACGACTCCTCCACCGACGGAACAGCTGACATAGCTGAAAAAACGATACGAGAAAAACAGCTCTCAGGAAAAGTTGTGAGAAACTCACCTAGAATTGGTCTGAACAGATCCCTTAACGCAGCAGTTGCAGGAGCAAAAAACAACCTAGTCTGCATAACGGACTCAGACGTGCTTCTGGAGAAGAACTCTCTAAGGAACTCGATTAGTGTTTTGCAGAGCTTCAAAGACGCTGGTGGAGTAACTGGTCACATCCAACCAGTCTTCGAAGGAAAAGGCATGGCGCAGACCACTGAGGCCTCATACAGAGGCTACTATCATGACTCTATGCTAGCAGAAAGCGCACTCCATTCCGCATTTCCAGGAAATGGGCCACTAATTGTCTACAACAAGATGGAAATACTGACTCCTATCCCAGTTGACTACGGCAGCACAGACGGCAACATCGCAATGAACATCATAAAGAAAGGTTTGAGATTCATCTACGTTCCAAACGCAATAGTCTATGAGCCTGAGGCCGAAAACATGGAAGACCAGAGACTTCAGAAAGTTCGAAGAGCAAAAAGATTGCTCCAAGTCCTCCTCCACAACACCGACATAAGCTTCAATCAGAAATACGGGTTCTTCGGGAGTAGGATTTTCCCCATCAAACTAATGATGATGAGTCTATCCCCAATCCTCTTCCTCATAGGAACAATTCTAACAGCCATGGGCCTCATCCTATCACAGAACACGATATTGTACGCACTAGCTGGCATAGTACTAGTTGGCGCAGCAGGAGTCTTTGCAGTCTCGAAGAAACTTCGCAGCTTCTTCTCAAGCTTTGTCCTCCATCAAGTCTACCTGATCGTCGGGCTGTTCTCTGCTTCCAGAAAGAGTGTGTTCTGGAAAACCATAGATAGAAAAACCAAGATATCATCATAGCTAGAAAGATGGCTGAATACCGATGGTGAACATAGCAAAGATACTCTACTATCTGGCAGCAGCCAATAGAAGGCTGCACTGGAACAAGGACCAGATGGAGAAGTATCAGGGAGAACGCCTTCGCGCAGTGGTCAGATACGCCTACGAGTATGTTCCATACTATCACCAACTCTTCAAAGAAGCAGGCGTTGACGCTGACTCTATCAAACAAGTAGCTGACCTAGCAAAACTACCAGTGAACAAGAAAAGCATCTTCAAGAGTCAACCAACGCAGCAAACCGTCTCTACACAATTTGACATTAATAAGATGAAGAAGGTCCGCACAAGCGGCTCAACCGGTACCCCATTTCAAGTATACATCAATGCTTCAGAAGATGTTTGGCGAAAATCAATCTATATGAGAGCCAACATAAACTGTGGTCAGAAAGCGCGTGACCGTTGGGTCGTCCTAACATCTCCAACCCATTTTGGTGATACAACGGGTATCCAAAGAAAACTTGGAATATATGCCCAAACCTGTGTATCCCTCTTTGAATCAACGGACTCCAAGATTGGTCAAATTGAAGCTGCAAGACCAGATATCATAGACGGCTATTCAGGCTCGCTCGTCATGCTGGCCAAGGAAGTGAAGAGACGAGGACTGAAGACCATTAACCCTCGACTAATGTTTGGGAACGCCGAGTACATAGATGACGAGTCGAGGAAATATCTACAAGACGTTTTCAATGCACCATACTGCGACCAATTCGGATGTGCTGAGGTTGATAGGACAGCTTGGCAATGCTTAGCCAGAAACGGCTATCACATGGACGCTGACAGCGTTATCACAGAGTTCCTAGACAAAGATGGCAATCCGGTTTCAAACGGTGAACGAGGAGAGGTCACCTATACGAGCCTTTTCAACTTCACTATGCCTATTATCCGATACGCCATAGGAGATATCGGAGTTCCTTCGGGAGAAGCATGCTCATGCGGCGTCACGCTTCCAATGATGAAGATAATTGAGGGACGAAGGGATTCATTCATAATGCTTCCAGGCGACCGTGTCGTATCACCGATGGTCTTCAATTTTGCTCTCAGCCGCTTCAGATACTACACTGACATAGAGAAGTACAAGATTCATCAGAGAGCGATGAACTATTTCGAAGTCCAACTGAAGCTGCACAGCACATCAATTGACCAGTCTCAGCTAGTATCAGAGTTGAATTCGCAACTCAAGAGTTTCCTGGAGATCAAAGGAGACGAAGTCTGTTTCAACATTTCAGTTGTGGATGATATACCGTTACCTAAGACCGGAAAACTATTGTCCGTCACATCGGACCTGAAGGCGGAAATTTAGATGGCCTCAGGGCTGGTAACTCACTTAAACATACGGGATCTGACGAAGAAACTTAGTCAGCCCACCAGCGTAGCCCTAATTTCGTTCATCCTATTTCTGTCATGGCTACTCT
>JBGOZA010000163.1:0-3256 GCA_041480025.1 Bathyarchaeia archaeon
AGCCTGATTTCTAGCCTTTTTTCTTAGCTTTCCCTACTTCCTCTTGTACTTTTCCTTCGACTTGCTCAATCTTGCCTTTGAGCTGTTCCGTTTTATTATTCGTCACTTTGCCTACTTCTTCACGAATCTATCCTTTGATTTGCTTAATTTTTCCCTTTCCTTCTTCTTTGCTCATCTCTCATCGTAGCGCGCGCGCTGTGACTATGTTTCTGTTCCTGTAACGGATAGATCGAAGCTGAAGTTCGTGTAGCCAGATACACCTGAAGGTATCGTCAGCGTCCATGTCACCGCTAGAACCTGACCTGGAGTCAGCTTTGCGCCTCCATAATTCCATGTAACCTGAAGTAAACTTGAGAGCGCTGATGGGTTCCAGTTCAGCGTCGTCATTGACAAAGTCAAGTCTGTGTTCCCATTATTGCGAACGTAGGCCGTCTTTGTGTAGCTTGACCCTGCGCGCACTGACCCCCACGCAACAGATGTGAGATTAGCAGTACACCCCGACGTAGTATAGACTCCTAAGTTAGAGGTAGTTAAGACTCCAGTATTCGGAACATTAACTGTGCTGGAGAGTAGACCAAAAGTTACTCCAGCCGTTGCAACGATTGTGACCAGAATCGCTAATACGACACCTGTGGTCTTGAGATTGCCGATTTCAACCAATTTTACTCTGTTAAGAGTCGCTGTCCCAGGATTTTCTCATTGTGAAGGCGCTAAACCGACACAAAATATGTTTTCAGCAAATCGACGAAGCCTCTGCATCCACTCTTCTACACGCTGAATTCATCGAATGAACGTGGTAACCAAGGCGCTCGCCTACCCAAGTCCAATGCAGCGGTCTGAGACTGAAGCGTTGTCTCCATATATTCTGCTTGAAGAGACTTGGCGCGCGCTTGCGCTATCCTTTGTCCTTTAGCATAGGGAGAAGCTCGAACCTAGCGTGAGCTATGAAAGCGCGCGCCTGAATTTCTCGAGTAAATGGAAAAAGTTAAGCCTGTGAAAAGCGTGCATTAGAAATAGCACAGAAATGTGAAAAACATGAGCATGATGACCAGGACCCCAGGTTTCTTAATAATAGCCGTAATCTCTAGTATTTTAGGAGCATTTGAAGGCTCCGCTCTGTGCTATGTCTGCTCCGGCTTCAGTGTAGACTGGTTGGCAATTACTTTCTCTTTCGGGCTGGCATTATTGGGTAGCCTAGTTTGGGCACGCAATTATCTCAAAGTCAGCGTGCGTGCTAGCTCTAATCATTATTCTCTTTCGTGAATCATCTGTCTACTACTCTTTCCCTCTCTAGCGCACGCTGCCACCGATTCCATCTTACCGCGTGTCAGTTGCTTCTACTTGTAGGATTCGTAGCAGACTGTTTCCTCTTGTTTCTTCAACGTCTTCTGTCGAGGAGGCTCAGCGGGGTAGCCTAAACATACTAAAGCGTTGATTCCGACTTCAGGAGGTATCTGAAGAATTGGCCTTAACGCACGTGCGCGGTCAGCTGATGCCCCTATCCAGCAGGCACCTAGACCCTCATTCACAGCTGCCAATACAAGGTTCTCCATAGCTATTGTCACATCACGCATCAACGCCGACTCATCAATACCAGCCACCGGCTGGCAGCAACCAACTATGATTACAGCCGCGTCTCCCATCCAAAGCTGCTTACTACAAGCATCAGCAACCTTCGCCTTCACATCCTTCTCCTTCATAACTATGAATCTCCAAGGTTGCCGATTCCCACCTGAAGGAGCAAGGAGCGCAGCCTCAATAATGTTCGCCAGCTTCTCATCTGAAACCTTCTCAGACGTGTATTTTCGGATACTCCGCCTTTTCCTAACCACATCTATAAAATCCATCAACTCTCACAGATAATATTGTGAGTGAGATTACCCAGCGCGCGCGCTAAAGGCTTTTCACAGAGCGAACGCGCCAAGAGAAGAGTCTGACATGGAGAAGAGTGAAGGACAGCAAATGTTGCTTTCAACTAAGATCAATGAACTATCACTGAAGATTATTGGTTCTCACATTGAACCCTTGCTAGAACAGCTCTATGAAGAGATGGAGAGCGCCGCCATATCATTCAGACCCAAAGCGTATTTGTCCGACGGCTGGGGCTGTCCTAACAAAGTCCCCATAATCGGTATCCCCTTCTACCTAGCCGATCCAGAACTGTCACGCCTCAAAGGTCAATTAACCGGCAGAGAAGCTGAGGATGACCATGAAGTCATGATGTATCTGCGACACGAAGCGGGTCACGCCTTCAACTACGCCTGTCAGCTCTATCGGAAAACGAAGTGGCGTCGAATCTTCGGACTTTTCTCACAACCCTACAACGATGATTACAGCCCAATTCCAGATAGTACAAGTTTTGTCCGCCACTTTGGGGGTTGGTATGCTCAGAAACATCCTGATGATGATTTCGCGGAAACCTTTGCCGTTTGGCTCACACCTAACTCGGAATGGAGGAAACTGTACTCTGGCACTCATGCTCTGGCTAAACTATTGTATGTTGATGAGGTTGTTCGCAAGTACGGGAGACAACGGCCAGCAATAACTGAAGGAAAGCTGGATATTCCTTTTCAAGAATTGACAATGACTCTGGAAACATGGCTAAGAGCTTCTAACTGAAGTTCTACCGTGCTTCAACTCACAGCGCGCGCAGATTGATTCTTCTTAATCAGTGCCGTGCTGGAATCTGATCGAGGATGGATTACCGTCACTTGATACTTGTCCCGAGGAATGCTGTCAACCATTTCTTTGACACCTAGAAATTCATAGTTGTGAACGAAAACTGCTGTTTCATCATGCATTAAGGTTCTTGAGTTTTCCCAATCGCTTCTAGCTGTTGTATAGGATTTGTCTCCGTCTATGAAAATCAAATCCATCATTGGCAGAATCCTGGTAGCTATGGGAAGAGTCTCTACAGTATCGCCTCTGAAAAGTCTAAATTTGCACCTTGTCTTCTCCAATTTTGCCTCTACTTCCAACGACTCATACTCACTAAAGAAGTCGAACCCGTAATACTCAACGTCTTCGGGTGCGAAATCCTTAGCAGCAACTTCAACCATGGTCCTAGCATTCTCACCGTCCAAAACTCCAATCTCCATGATTCTCTTACACTTTTTCATACGAATGAAGTCGTTAAGAAAAGAATGCGAACCATACCAAGGCAACTTGAGACCTCATACTCAGATTTGCAAGCAGAAGGTTATTAGCGTGCGCATCCCACCAAGCATCTCAATTGTAGCATCCACAGGCAAAACAT
>JBGOZA010000164.1:0-3254 GCA_041480025.1 Bathyarchaeia archaeon
AAGAACGCCTACAGTTCGAGGAGATCCTAAAACACTCATGAAACGTTTTGTTTATCAAGCCAATCTGCAAGGTGTAAACCATGATATTCTATTTGAACTCTCTAGATCGAGGTTAAACGAATACAAGACTCCGGTGGTTTTGAACCGTTTCTTGCCTCTGGGGAAAGAAAAACACGACAAAAGAATCCGCAAAACTGTTGATCTTCTCGATCTAACAGAGGAAGAGAGACAGAATCTTCAAAGGAAGATCGACGAGAGGGATGAACCATTTCTTATTGAAGCTGGCTTCCCTTTCAAGTATAGAAGTCTGAATGATTGGTCACAAAGAGGAACCGGCATATTTTTGCTCCACGAATATGGTGAACCATCAATTGAATGTGTTATCACACCTTTTTCGTTGTCCCCTCTCAGTCGGCGTTTTGAGAGTTTCCACAATAGTTTGCAGCGGAACCTTGGTTACATTCTCCACAATTTGCTCGAGGACGAAGAATTCAAAGCTGTCATAAATGAGATCTTCAACGAATAGACCAGAGGAGCTAATTGCTCTTGTGTCGCACGCGCTACAACGGACTGACAGAAGTGTAACCGCATGGGCATTCATTTCAGTGGATTACTTGTCTGATGGCTCGATAATTTTGCGCAGTGAATTGATGTGTTTTTCACTGTTCTTTTTCAAAAACTCCGAGAACTTGATTTCGCCTTCATCAAGATAATCCGCTATCTTCTCAATGAAAGGCTCGTATTGATTTCTTAGCATCGCTAGTGTGTCCCTTGCCGCACCCTTGTATCTTTCTATAGCCTCTCTCAATGAGTTTATGTCTAGACCAAGATCATTTGCAGCTGATTCGGTGTACTTAGGATCGATGTACATCATCTCTAGTTCCAGTGGATCTGGCGGTTGTACTTTTCGGGCCAATGTCTCTATGATTCGGTTAGTAATTCTTTTCCCCGGGATTTCATCCAACATTGCAAATGTCTGGCTGTAGTTTGTCATCAAGTTTATGTAGCTCTCATAGAACTTGCCTAATGTTGAATTACGATTCTCTTCGGATGAATGTGCGCTGCCCAACAGATCTTCTAATTGTCTCTCATGATCTAGTATGTGCCGCATAAGATACCTTCTGTCCGTGTAAAGCGACGCTTTGTGGACTATCAATTCTAGGACTTCTCTTAGATATTCCTTGTCAGACCAACTCAGTTCGTACTTGATGTTATGATAGGCTTCGAATTCTTCATAGTTGCCTTTATTTCGAGGATTTCCCAGCCCAACCTGAGTCAAGTTTGTTGATCCGTAAAAGTGTCCATAATGAACATTGCCTTCTGAATGACAAACATGATAGTGGATGAAGAATTTTGCATGATTCAAGAATTCTTTGTTCCTAGAATACAGTATCACATAGCATTTGTTTCTCAGAAAATCAACGGCCTGTTTGTGCCGAGTTCTCATACTGCCACTAAAGTAGGTGGGCGTCGTTGTCCTCACTACACATATGCAGTTTGGTGAAACGTTGATCATGCTTGAAAGATCCTGTAGCAATTTCCTTCCGTTGAAGACAACATCTGGCATTATTATTAGACTAGAGAGGTAGAGAACTGCCGTGATATCATGGTTTCTGGAAATGCAATTGGTCAATCTGTCATGTGCATGATCTATTTCATTCATAAGAGATTTGAGCGCGTTATCGGAATCTGGTTGTTTAATTCTCATTCAGGATAGTCCTACAAATAGAATCGATTGGTCTCCAAATAAAGTGTTTTCGGTGTTTGACACGCGGGCGAAGACAGAGAAGTATCTCGTGACAAAGTCTAATAAAATCTGTGAGTCAACTGATACTCAGGTGACCTCATGTCAAATACTTGGTTGATTTTGGAAGCGAGTTTCCCTGCGCTAGACGCTCGAAACATAATTAGAACCTTCGTAAAGCCAATTATCGAACACTTTGAAAACAATATTGTTTCATTTCATTTCTTTTTTGAACCTCATCTTCTTCTGAGGATCGAATCCGATGAAGACTTCGTCATCAAACAATTGAGACCTTACGTTGAGCAGAAATTGAGGGAACTTAAAGCAGTCATCAAATCTGTGAATGCTGATAGTAAATATTCCGAAGAGCCAAACTACCGTGATGGTTGGGAAGTAGCCAAGAAGATGTTTGAATATGGAAGTAGAGCTGCAATAAAGATAGCGGAATGTGAAATACAAGCCATTACTCTGGGCTCGGATTTCAACGAAGGAAAATTCATGCACTTGCTACTGAATCAATTCGGATATGACAGGAGACAAGAAGCAATAATTCATCTCAAAGTCGTTGGTGAGAGACTGGCAATCGAGTATTCGAATGGAAATATGAGAAAACTAAAAGAAAAACTGCCTGAAATTTGCGGACAGTTGCGGACCCAATTCTTTCCACAAATTGATGGTCTGGTCAAGACTGCAATGACCAAACCGTAACTTCAGTACAAGATTCGGAATTTGATCTCTCCATAGATTTCCTTCAATTTTTCAGGGGAAAAGTCGGTGTAGTGTCTGGCCAGTACTGATTTTGGCACTCTTCCGCAAAAAGCATCAGTCCCGGAGAAGAACGAATAAGCAGGGTTTTGAGCGGACTATTTTAGAACCTTGCGCCTTTCTTAGTGACTATTGACAGATTTTTGCTTGTGTGCACGTGCTTGGAGGTCTGTTCTCAATCTTCTTGCGTCGGGTCTCTTGATTACTTCGATAGTATCCGAATCGCTTGAATCAAGCTTCTGTTGGTAGCGGCCAATCTTTTCGAGAATAACAGACTCCAACTCTTCATCAAGTTCATAGCCTACGCTGTTCCTTTCAAGTTCTCTTGCGACTTTCATTGAAGTTCCGGAACCAAGGAACGGGTCAAGAACAGTCTCACCCACAAATGAAAACAACTTGATTAGTCTGCGAGCGATTTCATCAGGAAACGCGGCAATGCCTTCTTCCAGTCTTCCTGCAAGAGGAAGAACGTTTGTTATTTCCCAGATTGTTAGATGCCATTTGTTTTTGCTGACTTCTGACATGTTGACTTTGGAGGCTTGGACGACATCTTTAGGCAAGTTTTTGATGTATGAATAGTCAAAATCTCCCTTCTGGAAAATAACAATTGATTCTTGAAGGTTGTCGGGGTAGAAATACATAGGGTATGGATGTTGTAGGAGGACTCCACTTCTTCTGCTGATTCTGGTATATCCTTCAGGTTTTTTCCAGACAATTCTATCACGATATTTGAAACCGCATTCCA